>CALBCO010000259.1 GCA_937927265.1 uncultured Verrucomicrobiae bacterium
CAGGCTCGCGGCTACAATGACGATTCCTGTGGTGGCGGTGTCCAAGTATTCCCCTCTTACGTGCAACAATTGTTGCACGTAAGAGGTAATATGGAACTCAGCGGCGGCGGGGCAGTCAGCGGGCGGGGCTTTGCCGGCGACCGAAAATTTGAGAGACCAATACGAAGAACAGCGGGATGAAGATCAGGTCAATAAAGGTCGCCGACAACATGCCGCCGGTAACGGCCGTGCCAATGGCGTTCATCGCACCAGCTCCGGCACCGCTGGCGATGGCCAGCGGCAACACGCCAAAGAAAAACGCCAGCGAGGTCATGATCACCGGTCGAAACCGGATGCGCACTGCCGCCAGTGTCGCGTCCACCAGGCTCAAGCCCGCGCGGCGTTGGTGGCCGATGAATTGGATGATGAGAATGGCGTTCTTGGTCGAAAGCCCCAGCGTGGTCAAGAAACCGATCTGAAAATACACGTCGTTGGGGAAGAACCGCAGCGTGGTGGCCAGCAACGCGCCAAACACACCGAGCGGCAGCATCAGCAGGTTCACAAAGGGAATCGTCCAGCTTTCATAGAGCGCGGCCACGCACAGGAAAATCACCAGAATCGAGAAGGCGTACAGCAACGGCGCTTGCCGGCTGGCCATGCGTTCCTGATAGGAAATGCCGGTGTAGTCGTAGCCGATACCGGCGGGCAGTTTGGCCACGGCTTCTTCCATGGCTTTCATCGCCTCGCCCGTGCTGTAGCCGGGCGCGGGTTCGGCTTGGAAGTTCATCGAGGGAAATCCGTTGTACCGCTCCAGTCGCGGCGAGCCGCTCGTCCAACGCGCCGAGGCCAACGACGCCAACGGCACCATTTGGCCGGTCTGATTGCGCACATGGAGTTTGTGGAGGTCAGCGGGATCGCCGCGGAACGGCGTGTCGGCCTGCAGATACACGCGTTTGACGCGACCGGCCTGGATGAAGTTGTTGACGTAGCTGCTGCCGAACGCGGTGGCCAACGTGTTGTGGAGGGCAGTAATCGGCACGCCCAGCGCGCCGGCTTTATCCCAGTCAATGTCCACCCGATACTGCGGTACGTCGTCCAAACCGTTGCGGCGGACGTTGATCAGGCGTTTGTCTTGCATCAGCAAGCCCAGGAACCGCCGGCCCGCTTGCATGAACGCTTCGTGCCCCATGCCGCCGCGGTCGAGCAACTGAAAATCCACGCCGCGCGCGTTGCCCAGCTCGTTGACCGCTGGCGGCAACACCGGGAACACCAGCGCGTCGCGCATCCGCATAAATGCGCCCATCGCCCGGCCGACGACGGCTTTGGCGCGCAGGTCCGGACGGTTGCGTTCTTTCCAGTCGCGGAGTTTGACGAAGGCCATTCCGTTGTTTTGCGCCCGCCCGGAGAAACCAAACCCGACCACCGTCAGGACGGATTGGACGGTTTCCTTTTCATTTTGGAGATAATGCTCGCGCACCCGGTCGGCCACGGTTTGCGTCTGTTCCAACGTCGTGCCCGTCGGCGCCATGATGATCGTGAACAACACGCCCTGGTCTTCATCCGGCAGGAAAGACGTCGGCAGCCGCATCAGCAAAAACCCAATCCCGCCGAGCAAGACGACATACATCACGAGATACCGGCACTTCTTGGCCAGCGAATGGCCGACGAGCCCGAGATACCGGTCGCGGACCCAGAAAAACCCGCGGTCAAACCGCAGCAAGAACGGCCGCAGCCACGGCGTCGCGTTCTCGGCCGGCTCGTGCCCTTTCGGCACGGGGCGCAACAGGTTCGCGCACAACACGGGCGTCAAAATCAACGCCACCACCACCGACAACATCATCGCAGTGATGATCGTGATCGAGAACTGCCGGTAGATGATGCCTGTCGAGCCGGGGAAAAACGCCATCGGCCCAAACACCGCCGAAAGCACCAACCCGATGCCGATCAACGCGCTGGTGATCTGGCCCATGGATTTTTTCGTCGCCTCGCGCGGCGAAAGCCCTTCCTCGGCCATGATGCGCTCGACGTTTTCCACCACGATGATCGCGTCGTCCACCAACAACCCAATCGCCAGCACCATCGCGAACATGGTGAGCATGTTGATCGAAAACCCAAATGCGCCCAGCACCGCAAACGTGCCAAGCAACACCACCGGCACTGCGATGGTCGGGATCAACGTGGCGCGCAGGTTGCCCATGAACAACCACATCACCAGAAACACCAGCACCACCGCTTCCAACAGCGTCTTCACCACTTCGTGAATCGCCACACGGATGAACGGCGTTGTGTCGTACGGATATGCCACTTTCAGGCCGGGCGGGAAAAACTGGCTCATCTCGGCGAGCTTGGCTTTCACCCGGTCGGCCGTCTCCAAGGCGTTGGCGCCCGGCGCCTGCCGGATCGCCAGCCCCGCGCAGGGGCGACCATTGAATTGGACTTGCACATCGTAGTTCTCCGCGCCCAACTCGGTCCGCCCCACGTCGCGGATGCGCACCACCGAGCCGTCCGGCTGGGTGCGAATCGGGATCGCAGCAAATTCCTCTGGTGTCTTGAGAAGATTCTGGACGATAATCGAAGCGTTGAGTTTCTGTCCCGGCTCGGCCGGCAACCCGCCGAATTGGCCCGCAGAAATTTCGACGTTGTACGCGCGCAACGCCGCCTGCACATCCTCGATGGTCAAACCATACCCGGTCAGTTTATCGGGATCGAGCCAGACCCGCATCGCGTAGGGTGACCCGAAACTCATCACCTCGCCCACCCCCGGTACCCGCGCCAAGACCTTCTCCAGATTGGAGATGGCATAATCGCGCAAATCCGTCCCGTCCATGCTGCCGTCCTCGGAAATCAAGGCGACAATCAGGAGGAAGTTGCGGGTGGACTTATTGACCATCAACCCGGCCCGTTGGACGGCGTCGGGCAACCCGGCCAGCGCCAACTGCAGTTTGTTTTGCACCTTTGCCCACGCCAAATCGGGGTCAGTACCGGGCTTGAATGTCAACTCCACGCGCGACCCGCCGGCCGAATCACTCGTGCCCGACAGATACAACAAATCATCGAACCCCGTCATCTTCTGCTCGATGATCTGCGTGACGCTGTTCTCAACGGTTTCCGCCGAGCCGCCCGGATAGAAACCGTCAATGGCAATGGACGGCGGCGCAATCGGCGGGTACTGCGAGATGGGCAGGTTGTAAATCGCCAAAACGCCGAGCACCATGATCACAATCGCGATCACCCACGCGAACACGGGCCGGTCGAGAAAAAATCGGGAAAGCATGGCGTCCTTACCGCGTGGCCGGCACGCTCGCCGCAACCTTGACCGGCATGCCGGGCCGAATCTTCTGCAACCCCTCCACAATCACCTGATCGCCCGGGGCGAGACCGCCGGTCACCAGCCATTGGTTGCTGATGGCTCGGTCAATTTGTAACGCGCGCAATTCGGCGACGCCCTGGACGTTGACCACCATCGCCAGCGGCACACCTTTCGGATCGCGCGACACGGCGTTTTGCGGCACAAGAATCGCCCGGTCGTTGACCCCCTCTTGCACCACCGCCCGCACAAACATCCCCGGCAACAACACGCCGTCCGGGTTCGGGAACACCATCCGCACAATCACCGTCGCTGTGGCCGGGTTCACCGACACGTCTCGAAATTCCAATGTACCCTCATGCGAAAATTTCGTGCCGTCCTCGAGAATCAATTGCACCTTTTCCGGCTGCGCCCCGTCGCGATTCAATCCCCTGTTGGCCCGCCGCCGTTGCCAGCGCAACAACTCCGCCGTGGACTGCGGCACGTCCACGTAGATCGGGTCAAGCTGCTGAATCGTCGCCAACGGCACCGGTTGATACGCCGTCACAATCGCCCCCTCGGTCACGCTGGATCGGCCAATCCGGCCGGCAATCGGCGCGGTGATCTGGGTATAACCCAAATGAATCCGCGCCATCGCCAATTCCGCCTCGGCCTGTTTGAGCGCGGCAACGGCGTCATCGTACGTTTGCTGGCTGACCGCCTTGACCGCCAACGCTCCCTGGTAACGCTCCACCCGCAAGCGGAGCGTGGCCACGTTGGCTTCGGCCTTTGCCAGCGTCGCCTCAAATGGCGCGGGATCAATCTGGTAAAGCACCTCGCCAGCCTTCACGTCGGTGCCTTCGGTGAAGAAGCGTTTCTGGATCAAACCGTTGGCTTGCGGCCGGATTTCCGCAATCAGATACGGCGAGGTTCGCCCCGGCAACTCCGTCGTCAATGTCACCGGCTGCGTCGCCACCGTGACCACCGCGACTTCCGGTGGTGGCAAGGCGCCCTGCGGTTGTTGCGGGGCGCGCGAACAGCCAGCCACCAGCGCCAATGCCAAAAACATTCCCAGCCATTTCATGATTTTTTCACCTCCGGCTCCCAGCCGCCGCCGAGCGCCTTGAACAACGCGACCAAATACGTCACCACCGCCTGCTCGCTCTGCGCGTGCTGGTCCTCGATCTGGTACAGCGACCGTTCAGCATCCAACACGTTCAGAAACTCGATCAATCCTTGGTCGTACAATTGCCGGGCCAACGCCGCCGCCTGCCGACTCGCCGCCACCGCCTCGCGAAGTTGCCGGCATCGCTCCTGTTCCTGTTGGTAGGCCACCAACGCGTTTTCGGCTTCCTCAAACGCCGTCAGCACCGTCTTTTCATACTCGGCCAACGCCTGTTCCTGCCGGGCGCTCTGGGCGCGAATCTTCGCCCGGATTTGCGGGAACTCCAGCAACCGCCACGTCACCTTCGGCCCCGCCGACCAGAACCGGCTGCCCGCAGTGAATAAATCGCCCCCGCTCAAACTCGAAAAACCGCCACCGCCAAGCAAGACGAGCTTCGGCCACAACTCTGCCGTCTGCATCCCAATTTGCGCCGTGGCCGACGCAAGCGCCCGTTCGCGTTGCCGGACATCCGGTCGCCGCCGCAACAATTCCGACGGCAACCCGACCGGTACCGTTGGCGGCGCAGCCGGTAACGCCGCTGGTTGACTCAATTCTTCCTGCAATGACCCCGGCGGCAGAGCCAGCAACACTTCCACCCGATGCCGCGCCCGCGCCAGTGCCGCCTCCAACAACGGCACCTGCGCTTCCGTGGCCGCCAAAACCGACCGGGCTTGCGCCATGTCGAGTTCACTGGCCAACCCCGCACTGAACCGGTGAGTCGTAATGGCCAATGCCTCACGCTGGACAACGATGTTTTGGCGGGCAATGGCGAGCCGGCGTTGGTAGCCGCGCAACTCCAAATAGCCGCGCGCCACTTCCGCCACTAACGCCACTTGCACCCCATACCGCGCCTCCAAAATCGCCGCGTATTCCGCCGTGGCCGCTTCCAATGTCCGCCGTTGGCCACCAAAAATGTCAATCTCCCACGTTGCATCGAGACCAGCTTGGAACGATTCCGTCTCCAGTTTCAGTCCCGTGAACGTCTGCGCGTTTTCGGACAGTCGCTGCCGTTTATACTGGCCGGACGCGCTGATGGTCGGCAGAAAATCCGCGAGCGCGCCGCTGCGCCATGCTTTGGCTTCCTTGACGCGAGCGATGGCGATCCGTAAGTCGTGGTTTGTTTGCACCGCCCGGGTGATGAGCGAATCCAACACAGGATCGTTGAAGGATTGCCACCACTGAGCCACCTCGGCGGCGTTGGTGTTGACGCCATCGGTAGCCCATTGCGCCGGTGCGGCGGTTTTCGGCGGCCGGTAGTCCGGCCCGACCGAACAGCCAACCGCAAACAACATGGCCGCTTCGAGCAGGCTCGCCGCTACAACCGGATGGGGGGAGAGGCGTTTCATGAGAGTTGCCGGAGCGCACCGAGCGAAAACCTTGCGATGTGGGCGGCGACCCGCTCGAGGTCAGCCGGTTCGTATTTGAAGTCCGGCGTCATCCGCTGAATCGCTGGCTTGGCGTGATAGTAGTAGAGGCATTGACCAAGAATGCTGCGACAACACAGCAACACGAGTTCCGGACTGGCCGACGGGCCGAGTAACGCCCGCACAATTTCCGCCAGCCGCTCGAATTGCGGGCGGAACAAGTCGTTAATGAGCCGATCAAGCGCAATGGTCGGCGCCAACATCTCGTGCGCCAGCAACCGACTGAACCACGCCGGTCGGGTCGGGTCGAGCACGCGCAAGTCTACTTGATAACCCTCATGGGTGCGGATGGCGGTCTTGGTCACGCCAGCAGCCAGTACCTCATACACCTGCGCCGATTGGCGAAAGTGAGCCATGATTGCCTCAGTTCGGTCCGGAGTTGCAGCCACCAGCAGGTCTATGTCACCGATGGTGTCCTGCATACGGCGCACGCTGCCGGCGACCGAAGAGGCCACTA
>CALBCO010000260.1 GCA_937927265.1 uncultured Verrucomicrobiae bacterium
TGAGGCGGTACCGTTGATGGCGGTGGTGGCGGCCATTCAGGGGTGGGACGCGCTCATGCAATACGACATGAAAGGCATCGCTTTTGGCAACGGGCTGAACCCGGCGCACGAGGCGTTGTATCCGTTTGCGTCGCTAATCTGGCGGCGGGGCGACATTGCCACAGGTCCACTGGTGTTCGAGCGTCGGCGCGATCCTGAATATCAATTCGGTCATGCGCCCGAGGCCCGGGTGATGAGCGCGGACCCGGCGGCGCGCAGTGAAGGCGGCGCCGGTGAGACGCCGGTGCCGCCGGAAGTATTGGCAATAGGGCGTGTCCAGAATGCCTATGTCGAAAAACCGACGGCGGATTTTTACGACCGCGAATTGGTTGAACGGTGTTGGGACCGCGAGCGCGGCATTGTGACTTCGGCGGCCGGCGACGTGGAATGGCGTTACAAGGAAGGTTGGATTCGTCTCGATGCTCCCCGGATGCAGGGCGGATTTGGCGAATTGGGCGGCCGCGAAATCGTCTGTAAGGATGTGAAAATCACTTCGCCCAACAGTCACGCGACAATTCTGGCGGCATCGTTGGAATCGCAGCCATTGACGAAAGCGAAACGGATTGTCGTCAGCGCGGTCGGACGCACTCAGCCCAACGGACTGGATCCCGAAACCGATGCCAAGACGGCGGTGCCGCCTGTGTTGATGGAGCCCGTAAGGGGCACGGTCGCGGTGCGCACGCCGTTGGGTCGGGTACGCGCCGTGACGATTACCGGCCACGCTCTCGCGGAGGTCCCGGCCACGAGCGCGAACGGTTGG
Source organism: uncultured Verrucomicrobiae bacterium (assembly GCA_937927265.1). Lineage (GTDB taxonomy): Bacteria > Verrucomicrobiota > Verrucomicrobiia > Palsa-1439 > Palsa-1439 > CALBCO01. The sequence goes on from CALBCO010000260.1 coordinate 800, forward strand.
CTGGAGTTTACGCTGACCGGCGCGCCGGGAGCGGTCTATTACTTGATTGACCAACCGTAGCTTTGGTTTTGGACCTGAGTCATGTTCAAAACATGCGCTCAACATGGGACTGTGAGGCTCTTTCGGCGTGAGATATGACAGAAAGACGCAGATGTGGCCGGCCGGTAGGGACGCCACGCTGTGGCGTCCGTTTTCGGCCCGACCGGCACGTGGCGGCGCGCACGGCGTGCGCGCCCTACCAGCGGTACGGCTGGGCCGCATGAGGAGGAAACAAATGACGATCATCACTTATAAAATCGCCGTAATCACAATGCTGGCGGTCGCGCTAGCCGGTAGTGTTTCCCACGGGGCGGACGCAACCCGACTCTACGTGATGGGCAACAGCCTGACCGACCAGTTGCGCCATGATGATTTCGCGCGGTTGGCCGAGGCCGGTGGGCAGAAAGTCATTTGGGGGCGGCACACCATCCCGGGGTCGCCGGCGTGCGGTTTGTGGGGCGCGCGTGATCAGCACGGGTTTGAGAAGGAACCGTTTGGCCGCTGGCCAAAGGCCTTTGCCGAATTTAAGTGGGACGCTGTCACCATCCAGCCGTTTGGTGAATTCTTCGAGAACGAGTTGCCGGCGATCGAGGCCTTGGCCAGGGAGTTGATGAAGAAAAGCCCCGCCGCGCAGTTGTTGATTTACGCGCAATGGCCGACGCGGACCCAGCCGCAAGGGATGATCGCCACCGATGCCACGGATTGGGAGTTGCGATTTGCCGGCAAACAGAAGTTTTACGAGACGCCATCCTGGCTCGGCAGAGAGGGCAAACCGGCTGATCCTCAGTATCACTATTCGCGGATTGTCGAGCAGCTTGCCGAACCGGACCGAACGAATTTCCGCGACCGCTCACTCAAACATCAATACGAGGCTTATGTCCACGCCTTGAACGCGGCGAAGCTGACTCAAAAACCGGTGCGGCTCATTCCGGTTGGCCATGTGTTGCAGTTGCTTGGCCAGAAAATGGCGGCGGGCCTCGTGCCCGGCTATCAAAACCTCTGGCAACTGTACCCCGACGATGTCCACGTCAACAACGTCGGCTCGTACATCGTGGCCCTGACGTTTTACGCTACCATTTTCGCGAAATCTCCAGTGGGGTTGCCGGTCGGCGACTATCAATTCGCGCCGGGCATGCCGGCTACAGTGCCGATTTCCCCTGAGCTGGCCAAGATCATCCAAGAGACAGTCTGGGAAGTGGTGGCCAGTCATCCGTTGAGCGGAGTCACATCCGATGCGAAACTCGCGGTGGCGACACCCGCGTTGCGCCCGGCGATTGTCAACGATTCGTATCGGTTTGAGCTGTTGCCGGCATTTGGCCGCGCCCCATATTCATGGTCCGTTTCAGCGGGCGCATTGCCGGGCGGTTTGGATTTGTCCGCGGCCGGGGTTCTTCAGGGCAAACCAACCACCAGCGGCCGACATCCGTTGACGTTCGCCGTCCGCGACGCCGCAGGCCAGACAGCACAGCGCGAGTTCACGTGGGTTGTCGAGGAGAACGTGCCGCCGGTGATTCCCGAACAATCGTTGCCGGTGTTTGCAGTGGGTCGCTTTGATGAATATCGCCTGAAAAGCGTCGCGGGCAACGGCAGCCACGTGTGGCGGGTCAAGAAAGACCATGCGTTGCCCCCCGGTCTCAATCTCGACGCCGATGGCCGGTTTTGGGGCGCGCCGGGCAAGGAGGGCGAGTTCACTTTCACACTGGAAGTGGCCGATGGAAAAATTGATCGGCCCGACACAGCCGAACGCGCGTTCACCTTGCGGGTGCAACCGCCCGTCGGTCCGGTCGCTTTCGCGCGTCGCCTGACCGAGAAGCAGGCATTTGAAACCGCCACCGAACCGCAGCGGTGGGATTTCCGTTATCCGATTGCCAAACTCGTGGTCGGTGACAAAGCCAGCGTGAGCGGCGCATTTGACCTTGCCTGGGATGAAACCCATCTCTACATCGCCGTAAAGATCACGGATCCGACCTTGGCCAAGGGGGCGCACTGGAACAAGCAACTCGAAGGCGACAGCGTCGTCCTTTGCCTGGACGCCTTCAACAACCGCGAAGCGACCTACAACGCCGACGACCGTTTTATGGTATTGCCACGCGGCGAACAGTACTTACAGCGTAGCCTCGGCGTCGGTAGTTTCTGGGGTATTGCTGCCCGACAACAGGAACTGACGGACGGGTATCTGGTAGTGTTTCAAGTCGCCTGGCGGAATCTGGGTTTGCCGGAAAAAATGTCGCCCCACTGGACGGTTGGGCTGGACTTGATGCTGGTGGATGACGCAAAAGATGGGGTGCCCAGCGCAATCGTGGTTTGGCAGGGCACGAAGAATAATGCGACCGACCCAAGTAAATTTGGCACGGTGGTGTTGGCGGAATAGGAAAACGACACAACAAAAGGAGATACACAGTATGCGCAGAACACACTCACTCAGTATGGTCGCTCTGTTGACGATGGTGGCGTTGGCTGCTCCGGCGGCGGAGGTCCTCAAACCGCAGATCGGCGAGCCGCTGCGCGATGCGGCAGTGACCCGCGCGCCGGACGGTACCTACTACCTCACCGGCACGCGGGCCGTCATCAAGGATGGCAGGCCGGACTTCATGAGCAACGACGGCATCAAGCTTTGGTCGTCCAAA
>CALBCO010000261.1 GCA_937927265.1 uncultured Verrucomicrobiae bacterium
CTGCTGGCCGGCGCGACAACGGCGTTCAGCCAGAACCTGCTGACCAATCCAGGCTTTGAAACCGGCAACTTCACAGGCTGGACCACCAGCGGGAGCGCTTCGGTCATCACCAACGATGTCCGCAGCGGCACGCGCGCCGCCCGCCTCGCTAACGCCGAGGTCCGTCAGGGCTGGATGAATGTCTCCACCGGCAAAGTCTATAAAGCGTTTGCGTGGGTGCGGATTGCCTCCGAGTCCGGCAACGATTGGGGCGGTTTTCGTATCGAAGTGGTGGATGCCCACTGGCAAACGCTCGCCCATTCGGGTGCGTTGCTCACCGAAACGCAAGGCACCAACTGGTTCAAGGTCGCCCTGCAATTCACCGCCACCCAATCCGCCGTGCTCTTCATGGCCGGCTACTTCGGCGGCAGCGGCCGAACACAAGTCGTGCATCTCGACGATTGCGCGCTCCTGGAAGACACACCCGGCAACCAATCGCCCGTGGTCAACATCACGCTCTCGCCCACCAACGTCGTCGCCCCCGCCACGCAAACCTTTCAACTAACCGGCGATGATCCCGACGGCGCCATCACGCATGTTGTGTGGGAGTTCGGCGACGGCGCGCGCGCCTTCGGCTGGAACGGCACGCGCCACGTCGGCGTGCCCGGCAATTATGTACTGCGCGTGTTCGTGGCCGACGACGAAGGCGCGGTGGTGACACAACAGGTCGCGTGGTCGGCCACGCGGGCGGGCGGGCCCAGCCTGCAAATCACCAATCCGGCCAGCGCGGAAATTGTCGTCAGCAACACTCCAGTCATGTTCAGCGGCACGGCGACCGGCTTGAGCAACGTGATCGTCAGCACCGATCGCGGATTTTACGGTGTGGCGACCGGTTCAGACTCCTGGAGCATCGTCATGCCGCTGGCACCGGGCTGGAACATCGTGTCGGCGCTCCATCAAACCCGCCGCGTCCGCTACATGCCGGCCGGTGAGCCGGCCGTGACTGAGCTGGCCGTAAATACCAACGTCGTTGAACGGTGGGAGCCACTGGAAATTACTTTCAACGTCACCAACTCTGCCGCCACGCATCCGCAGTTGCCGTTCGAGACCAATCCGCCACCCGGTCTGGCCTGGGTGGACGGCATCACGGTGGACGGCCTGTTCACGCCCGACAACTGGCAGACGGTTTATCGTCGGCCTGGTTTCCTCTGGCAACCATACTCGCGGGCGCTCAAAGACGGTGAGGAATGGTTGTATCCGACTGGTGCGCCGCGCTGGTGCGTGCGGTTCGCGCCACCGTCAACCGGCAACTGGCAATACCGGATCGAAGTGCAAGAAGCGCGCGGCAACGCGGTCTCGGCCCCGCGCTCCTTCACCGTCGTGCCGCCAACCAATCCGACGAATCACGGGCCGGTGCGCGTGTCGGCGACCGATAGCCGGTATTTCGAGTTTGCCGACGGCACGCCGTTTCTCGGCAGCGGCCACGGATTGGGAGTTTCTGATGAAACATATTCGTTCGACGCCGAGCAGAAGTTTCAGACGATCGGCGCCGGCAATCAAAACTTTTTCCGTTGGTGGATTGCCGGTCATCTGTGGGGCTCCGCCTGGCAACCCTGGTCGTCGCGCACGTTGCCCTACGAAGGCACAGTGCCGGCGACAGGCTTGTCGCTGGAATCAGCGTTCGGGAACGGCTTGGCTTCGTGGAAACTTGATGCCGACAACCCGATTCTGTTTCAAGGTTTCATGAGCGGTCATGCCGGGTTGATTCCCGGCCGCCACTACCGGGTACGCATTCGTTGGCGCACGGAAAGCGTCACCGGCCCGGCCAACGCGGCGTATCCGTTCGGCGTGTGCGTGAAGTTTGTCGGCTGGCCGGAGCCCGGCCAGACGCACATGTTACCGGCCTTGGTTGCACATGTGAACGGCGACACGTCGTGGCACGTGGCGACTGGATCGTTCACCGCCAGTGATGATGTGTTGTCGAATCTGGCCCTGATTCTGGAGAACACCACCGGCGGACGGGCGTTCGTGGACGAGGTGGTCGTCGAGGAATCGCTCGGCGGCGGGGCGTACGGCCCCAATCTGTTGCGGTCGCCGCGCGCCAACCAGCACACCACCTTCGATCCGCGGCGCGGCGCCGGTCTGGAGCATATCCTACAAAACGCCCAACGGCGCAATTTGTATTTCAAGCTCGTCATCAGCGAAAAACAGGAATATCTGCTGAACAAGTTCTCGCCGCTCGGCTTGCCGGACCCGCACGGCAACCATTCCAATCGCGGTGCCGGATCGCCCACGCGCCGATTGCATGAATATTATTGGCGACATCTCTCCGCGCGCTACGGCGCATTTCGGTCCGTGCATTCGTGGGAGCTGGTCAACGAAGAAGCCCCCGGTCCCGGTGAGCATTTCGAGTTGACCGCCCACGGCGCGCAAGGGGCCGACGCCGACGGCAACCCACATTTGTTCAGTACCTCGACCTGGGCCGGCCTCGCTACGAATGCGTGGAAACATCCCGCCAGCGCGCCGATTCATTACGCCGACTTCCACTGCTACGTGCGCGGCACAGGCTGGATCGAACCAAGAGATGCACTGGCCAACGATTCTGCGCGTTTCTTTCACGAATACGCGCTCGCCGCCCAAGCGGTCGGTTTCGGCAAGCCGGTCACGTGGGGCGAAATGGGCATTGACGGAGCGAGCACGACCGACGACGAAGACCCCGCGTTGACCAATGACACACAAGGCATCTGGCTGCACAAAATCATCTGGGCGCGCTGCGGCCCCGGTGGCGTCTATCCGCTCTATTGGTGGACCGACAACATCTTCGGCAAAAACCTGCACAACCGGTACGGCAACTGGCAACGGTTCATGGCTGGCATCCCGCTCAGCAATGGCCGGTACGTGGACGCTACCGCCACGTCGTCCAACGCGCGCATCCGCGTCTTTGGCCAGAAGGACACCGTGGCGGGCCGCGCACATCTCTGGCTGGACAACACCAATCACACCTGGCGCGCGGTGGTGGACGGTCGCAGTTGGACAGCGCAATCGGCCACAATCACCGTGGCGATGAATGTGCCCGCCGCCACCTACCAACTGACGTGGTTCAATACCAATACCGGCCAGCCCATCAGCAACGAAACCCGCACCGCCAACACCAGCGGCGTGTTGACGTTCAACGTCTCCAACCTGCTCACCGATACTGCGGTGAAGATCGAGCGTGTGCTCACCCCGCACGAACAATGGCGCTTACATCATTTCGGCACGACGGAGAATGCCGGCGCGGCCGCCGACTTTGCCGACCCCGACAACGATGGCGTGGGGAACTTTCTGGAATACGCACTGCACGGTGCCCCGTGGCTGGCGGACGGCGCTTTGTTATTGCCGACCGCTGCCGTGACGATGCCTGACGCGAGGTACCTGACGTTGACCTACCGGCAGAACAAGGCGGCAACGGACCTGTTGTTCGTCCCCGAAGCGGCTGCGGCGTTAACCAATGGCGCGTGGAGCAACGCCGGTATCGTGGAAATTGGGCGGGACGATGCTGGCCAGTGGTGGAACGTAACGGTCCGCGACAGTGTGCCGGCGGACGACGCGCAACATCGGTTCATGCGCTTGCAAGTGAGCCGACCATGAATCTCCACGACCACACCCATTCACACCAACACACATGACCTCGTCCTACCGGCCGGCGTCACCATTTCCAACGGCCAAACCACGATCCAGTTACCGGCAGAGGGAACAATCCCGGCGCGCCGCCTCAATGCTCTTCGGGCTCGTGCTCATGGTTAGGAGACTCAACAGCAAGGGTTGCGCGTAGGCGACGTTTTCGTTAGAGTGCAGCCCACATCGGGGCGTAGCTCAGCTTGGATTAGAGCGCCTGCCTTGGGCGCAGGAGGTCGCTGGTTCAAATCCAGTCGCCCCGACCAGTTTCTGTAGCTGCGGATTAGCCGTCGAGAAAACCCGTCAACGGACTTGTCGCTTCCGCGTGGTGGTGTTGGGGGGCCAGACCAATCTCGTAGGCAGCGCGACCGGCTTCCACCGCTGCCTTGAACGCCTCCGCCATTCGCACCGGATCGGCCGCCACGGCGATCGCCGTGTTCACCAACACGGCATCCGCACCCATTTCCATCGCTTCCGCAGCGTGCGATGGCGCGCCCAAGCCGGCATCCACCACCACCGGCACGGTCGCCTGCTCAATGATGATCTCGATACTGGCACGCGTTTCGATGCCACGGGCGCTGCCAATCGGCGAACCGAGCGGCATCACCGTTGCGCAGCCGACATCCTCCAACCTTTTCGCCAATACCGGGTCGGCGTTGATATACGGCAACACCGTAAACCCTTCTTTCACCAGCATTTCCGCAGCCTGCAACGTTTCGACCGGATCGGGCAAGAGATACCGGGGGTCCGGATGAATTTCCAACTTCAACCAGGTTGAGCCAGTGGCTTCGCGGCCCAGCCGCGCCAACCGGCAGGCCTCGGCGGCAGTGCGTGCCCCGCTCGTGTTGGGCAAAAGCAAGTAGCGCTGGGGATCAATAAACGTCAGAATGTTGGCAAACTGATCGTGCCGGCCGCTGAGGTCCGCGCGGCGCAGGGCCACTGTGACCAACTCGGCCCCACTGGCCGCAAGCGCCGCCGCCATCAATTCACCGGACGCGAACTTGCCAGTGCCCATGATCAGCCGGGAGGCAAACGCGCGCCCGGCAATCTCCAATGGTGTCGTGCCGGTCATTATCGGACGGTCTGCCACTGGCCGTTTTGCATCAGGAAACCGCGATTACCTGCGCCCGTCGGGGTGGCGTCAGCCGCTTTCCATTCGGCCATTTTCCGTTCCCACGCTTCGCGTTTCACAGCGCGGATTTGTTCGCGCAACGCGCCGAGATCGTGCAACTGCCGTTCCAATGAAGCTTGGGACATTTCCAACGCGGTTTTTTCGTTTCGCAATGTCTCGGCTTGGGCCACCGTCCCCCGATGCGTTTGCTCCAACGCTGCCAACTGCTGCCGCACCGTTTCCAACCGCTCACTCACCGTGGTCAACTGCCCCAACAATTTCTGTTTTTCGGCTTCCGTGGCGGCAGCGCGCTTTTTTTCCTCCGCAAGTTGTTGCTCCAATTTTGCCGCCTCTTGCCGGGCCGCTGCCAACTGTTGTTCAGCCCGTTGCTTCTCCGCCAATGCGGTTTCAGCCTGTTGCCGCGCCTCCGACAACGCCGTCGTATGTTCCGCCAGCTGTTGTTTGACCGCGACGACTTCCCGTTGCACCGCGACAACCTGGTTGCTGGCACCGACCAATTGTTCCCGGGTCACCACCAGTTGCTCTTGCGTTTGTTGTTGCGCCTGGCGCTGGGAGAAGTAGAGCGCGCCCAGCGCGCCGAGTCCAACGACGAGTATGATCACGACATTTTTCATTCTGCCTCCTTGTTTTCGGTGGCCGCGTTGGCCAACACTTCGTTGCCGCTGCCCCGCCGATAACCCGCGAGATCCACGGCAACATAGTTATACCCGATGTCCCGCAGCGCAGCGACCACTTTCTCCCGCATACCGTTGTCGAAAAACCGCCCAATCTCGGCCTGTCCAACCTCAATGCGCGCCAGAGTCCGATGATGTCGCACGCGCACATCGTAAAAACCGAGGTCTCGTAAGACGTTCTCTGCCGTCTCGATCATCCCCAATGCCTCCACCGTTACCGGCTCGCCGTAGGGCAGCCGCGACGACAAACAGGCCATCGCCGGCTTGTCCGCCGTCGGCAATCCCAACTCCGCCGACCATGCCCGGATTTCCGCTTTGGTCAGCCCGACTTCCTTCAACGGCGCGCGCACCCGAAATTCCGCCGCGGCCTGCGCGCCGGGCCGGAAATCGCCGGCATCGTCGGCGTTCTCGCCGTACGCAATCGTCTGCCATCCTTCTGTACGCGCGAGCGTGGCCAGTTTTTCGAACAACTCGCCCTTGCAGAAATAGCAGCGGTTTGACGGATTACTCACGTATTGGGGGTTGTGCAGTTCATCCGTCTTGATCACCCGCACCGCGAATCCAAACCGGCGCCCGAGTTCCAGTGCTTCTTGCAATTCGCGGCGCGGCAAACTCGGCGTGTCGGCGATCACGGCCAACGCTTGATCACCCAACACATCCCCGGCCAGCTTTGCCAGCAACGTGCTGTCCACTCCACCAGAGTACGCGATGAGCGTTCGTCCCGCTGCGCGCAGCCATCGTTCCAATTGTTGGCGTTTCGTCATCACCGCATGATACTACTGGCGGTTGCCGGGAGTGTCAAAAAGCGCGCGCCGGTGTGCACGGAGCAGGCCGGCGATTTCGTCGCGATGGCGGGCAAAGGCGATATTGTCGAGCACCGGCACGAGGTCGGCGGCGGGCAGGGCTTCGGGGAGTTCGATCCAACTCTTGCAGCCGCCATAGGCGGGAAGCACCGGTAGGAGCAGCGGCGCTGGCCGCCGGTAGACGCGCAGCACCAGCGCGACCAACCCAGGCTCACGGCCAAAATGAAACCGCTGGGCCAACACCGACTCGCTCCAGAGATGCCGGCCGTGCAACCGTCGTACTGCTGCCCAATCGGTCAACCGATAGACTGCCGCCGTGACTGCAAAAAATTCAATCCGCACAACATCGGTTCGGGCGTTGGCTGCCAATGCGCGCAGCGCCGGCCGGTAGGAGGGAATGACGGACTCTTCCGCTTCGTGAAACTGCGTGGGGAACAACCAGAACGACGGCTGTTGGACTTGAAACCGCCCGTTTGTCTCCTGAACGCCGCCCTTGCGCAACGACAGAATCTGCCCGCCGCGGCCCAATGCCTGGACGGCAATCGCCCATTCTTTGTAGGCGATGTGGGTTGGAGTCATCATGCCGCGATGCCAAAGTTGTGCGCCTGCAGTGCGGCGACACGGGCGAGTTCACCAGCCGTGAGCCGCGGCATGTCCGGTGCGGCGGCAAACTCGGCCAGTTGCCGGTCGTTGTAGATATTCGGCAACACCGAGCCGACACAGGGTTCAGCCAAGATGAACTGAATGGCCGCCTGGCCAAGGGTGCGGCCAGTAGGGCCAGTCAGAAAAGCCAGTTGCTCGATCTTCTTCAAGCCGTCGAGCAACCAGGCTTTGCGCCGCTCGTCGTTGGTCAGCCGAAAACTTCGGTGGTCGTTTTTGTCAAACGACGTCTTCTCATCGAATGCGCCTTCGAGGAGGCCGCTGCTGTGTGGGACGCGGACGAAGACGTTGACGTCACCAGCCGCACGGGCGACCGGCAGGATTTTCTCGCCGAGCATTGGCTCCAGCAGGTTGTAGATGATTTGCGGGTAAGCGTGGCGCTCGGTGATGGCGGCGATGGCTTCGTCAATCTGGCGGGCGTCTAGCGCCGGGCCGAGCGCCGTCCCGTAAGTGAGGATTTTTCCTTCTTGTTTCAACGCGTCGAGCGTGGCGAAGATGGCGTCGTTGCGGATGGCGTCGAGCCGGGGGTTGTGGAGTTGGTAGAGATCAATCCGGTCGGTCTGTAACCGCCGGAGACTGTTCTCGCACGCCGACCGGATGAACGACGGGGTCCAATTGTGCGGCCGTTCGCGCTGGCCGGGCTGCACGCCGGGATGGTTGTAGAAATCGTAGCCAAACTTGGTGGCAATGACGATTTCGTCGCGCCGCCCCGCCAACGCCTGCGCCAACAACGTCTCGCCTTTGCCGTCGCCGTACACGTCCGCCGTGTCGAAGAAGTTAATGCCGCGGTCGAACGCCCGGCGCAGCAGGTTGACGCCGGTGGCGTAATCGTGGGCCGGCACGCCCCACATGGTGGTGCCGATGGTCCAGAGACCGAAGCCGACTTCGGAAATTTTTAGGTCGGTGCCTTGGAGTGTTCGGTATTTCACAACGTTGCCAGCACCTCCTCGATACTCCCGCGGATGCCGGTGAAGATCGGCGTGTCGCGCAAAGTGTATTGGCGCGCTTCATGTTCGCGCATTTCCATGACGAGGTTGAGGAAGTCAGCAGGGCTGTCGCCCTCGAAGGCGACGACGAACTCCGGGTCGTCGAGGCCGAAACTGTAGCTGGTATTGATCTTGATGCCGGGGTATCGGTGGCCGGTCTCGATGTGGACGTTCATCATTCGCTGCCGGTCTTCCTTGGGGAGCTGATACCAGTCGATTGTCTTCCAAAACGGGTAGATGAAAATGTATTTCGTCGTGCCCGGCACGACA
>CALBCO010000262.1 GCA_937927265.1 uncultured Verrucomicrobiae bacterium
TTGCTCGGCCACGCGCTCGAAGCGTTCCTGTCCTCCCCCACAAACCGTCAACCCCATTCGCATTGTAATGATTGAGGGGGCCGCAAAAAGACCTTTACAGTCTGGGAATGACCAAGTAGAGTGCGGGCCAATTGAAATTGAACTAGAAAGCACACGATTCCTATGATTGCCGCAGAAAAAAAGACCGAGATTAAAAAACAATTTCAGATCCACTCCAAAGACACAGGGTCCGCCGACGTGCAGGTGGCACTGCTCACGGCTCGCATCAACGAGCTGACTGAGCACTTGCAGAAGCACGTCAAAGACCATGCGTCGCGGCGGGGATTACTGAAAATGGTGAGCCAACGCCGGCAGTTGCTCGATTATTTGAGCCGCACCGATGCGCCACGCTACCAAGAACTCATCAAGAAACTCAACCTCAGGAAGTAAAGAAAGGAAAGGCAGGAACTGGTGGATCGTTGGATTGATGTCGCCTAAGCCCACGGGGGCTTGGCCGACCTCAGTTCATTCGATCCTACCTCCGCCAGAACCTGAAGTCGTATTATGCAACAGAATGTATCTGCCTCTATCGGAGGCAAAGACCTCATCATTGCAACCGGCAAACTCGCCAAACAGGCCGATGGCGCCGTCATCGTCCAGTACGGGGAAACCGTCGTCATCGTCACCGCCGTGTCGAGTCAGCCCCGTGCGACGTTGGACTTTTTCCCGCTGACCGTGGATTATCGGGAAAAAGCCGCGGCTGCTGGAAAGTTCCCCGGCGGGTACTTCAAACGCGAAGGCCGCCCCACCGAAAAAGAAATCCTCACCGCCCGCATGACCGACCGCCCCTGCCGGCCATTGTTCCCGGAAGGGTTCTACAACGACACGCAGATCATTTCGATCCTGCTCAGCACCGACGGCGAGAACGATCCCGACATTCTTGTCGTCAATGGCGCGTCGGCGGCGTTGTCCATCTCCGACATCCCGTGGAACGGCCCGATCGGCGCCGTCCGCGTCGGGCGACTCAACGGCCAATTTGTGGCCAACCCGACGCACACCCAACGCAAAGAAAGCGACCTCGACCTTGTCTATGTCGGGAGCGAGAAGGAATTGGTGATGATCGAAGGTTCCGCCAAAGAGATCAGCGAAGCGGACATGGCACAGGCAATCGAATTCGCCCACCGGGAAGTCCAGAAAATCATCGTGGCCATCCGCGAACTGGTTACAAAGGCGGGCCGACCGAAACGACAGGTAAAACTCTTCACCGTCCGTCCCGCAGTTCTGGCGCTGGCGCAGGAAACAATCGGCGCGGCGGTGTTGCCGGCCATTATGATCCCGAAAAAACTCGAGCGGCAGGCGGCTTTGGACGCGCTCAAGCTGAAAATGACCGAGGCGCTCCAAGCCCGGTTCGCCGACGTGACCGAATTCGAGATCCAAGAGTCGTTCTACAAGATTGAGTCGGCGGCATTGCGCAACGCGGTGTTGCGCAACGGCCAACGCTCCGACGGGCGCGGTCCGAAAGATATCCGACCGTTGCAGTGCGAAGTGGGACTGCTGCCGCGCACGCATGGCTCAGCGCTTTTCTCGCGGGGCGAGACGCAGGCGCTGGTGATGACCACGCTCGGCTCGAAGTCCGACACGCAGGAAATGGATGCGTGGACGGGCGGGCCGACCGAGAAGCGATTCATCCTGCACTATAACTTCCCCCCATTTAGCGTGGGGGAGACCGGCCGCACCGGCGGTCCCGGCCGGCGCGAGATCGGGCACGGCGCATTAGCCGAACGCTCGATCGAACCCATGATTCCGAGCGAGGCAGATTTCCCGTACACGATCCGGGTGACTTCCGAAATCATGGAGTCTAACGGCTCAACCTCGATGGCCACTGTTTGCGGCGCGACGCTGTCGCTGATGGACGCCGGCGTGCCGCTGAAGGCACCAGTCGCGGGAATTTCCATCGGGTTGTTCACCGATGAAAAGACCGGCCAAGCAGTGACGGTGACGGACATCCTCGGCTCCGAAGATCATTTTGGGGACATGGATTTCAAGGTCGCCGGCACGCGCCGGGGCATTACCGGGTTTCAGACCGACTTGAAGATTCAGGGGTTGAAGTTCGACCTCGTCCAACAGGCGTTCGCGCAGGCGCGCGAAGCGCGGTTGATCATCCTCGACAAGATGGCGGAGGCGTTGGCCGAACCGCGCAAGGAATTGTCCAAGTACGCCCCGCGCATCTTCACGATGAAGATCAATCCTGATAAGATTGGTGCCGTCATCGGCACGCAGGGCAAAGTCATCAAGGGCATTGTGGAATCCACGGGCTGCCAGATTGATATTGAGGACGACGGTTCCATTCACATCTTCGCCACCGATGGCGCGGGCGCGCAGGCGGCGATTGACCAGATCAAAGCCATTACCGCCGAAGTCGAAGTCGGCACGCTCTACCGCGGCAAAGTGGTGGGGATCAAGGAATTCGGCGCGTTCGTTGAGATTCTGCCCGACCGCGACGGTCTGTTGCACATCAGCGAGATTGCAGACCGGCGCATCAACCGGGTCGAGGACGTGTTGAAGATGGGCGACGAAGTCTGGGTGAAAGTCATTGGCATTGATGACCGGGGCAAGATCAAGCTCAGTCGCAAGGCGGCCATGGCGGAAAAAGACGCTCAAGCCAAACAGTAATCGGTAACATCGTCGGCGACGAGCCGGCCCAACGAGGCCGGCTTCCGCCATTTTTCGGGGACATCACAATTTCCAAGCGCGGCCCGAATACCTCAACGCGACGACGCTGGGGCAGTGGTCCCGGCCAGAGTTTCAGCAACTAGCCGTTCGAGTTCGGCAATGTTGAACGGTTTGCTGAGCCAGCGGTTGCCGGTTGCTTCGAGGAAGGATCGGGAATTGGCGCTGACGGTGTCACCGGTGACGAAGATGATCCGGTCGGCGAGGTTGGCGTCAGCCATCTGGACAGCCGTGTAGAAGGTTTCGCCGCCCATTTCAGGCATGCAGAGGTCGGAGAAGATCAGGTCGTAGTGGGCGTGGGCCATTTGCTCGAGTGCCTCGCGACCGTTGCTGGCAGTGGTGATCTGGTAACCGAGGCTGCTGAGGACTTCACGAAAAACTTCGCGGATGCCAGGTTCGTCATCCACAATGAGGATGTGGCCTTGGGCCGCGGCGGCAGGCGGTGGGATGGCCGTGGAGGGGGGGGCGGGAACGGGGTACTCGACGACCGGTAATTCAAAGAAAAACGTCGTGCCTTGGCCAAGACGACTCTCGGCCCAGATACGACCGTTGTGATCTTCGAGGATGCCGTGGCAAATGGACAGACCAAGACCGGTACTTTGGCCGGGGGCTTTGGTGGTAAAAAACGGATCGAAAATCCGGCCAAGGATTTCCGGAGGAATGCCGCTGCCGTTGTCCGCGACGCTACAGCGGAGGACGTTGCCGGCCTGGGCGGTGGCAACGGTGAGCAGGCGGGCGCTGGTTTGCTGGCTCATCGCTTGAACGGCGTTCGTGATGAGGTTGGTGAGGACTTGTTCGATTTGGGCTGAATCAGCCATCGGGCGCGGCAGGTGGGGGGCCAGCAGGCGCTGAACGCGGATTTGTTCCGTGCGAAATATCTCTTCGCGCGTGTCCAACACGGTGGCCACGACGCTGTTGAGATCCATGGCCTGCAACTGCGGTTCGCCAGAACGCGCAAACGTGAGGAGGCTGCGGACGATCTTGGCGGCGCGTTCGCTCTCGTGGAGGATTTTTTCGATCTCCCCGTTGGGGGGCCGGTGGGAATCGCGTTGCCGGACAAGGAGCTGAGCGTAACCCATGATCACCGCGAGCGGGTTGTTCAACTCGTGCGCCACACCGGCAATGAGCCGGCCGAGTGCCGAGAGTTTCTCGACTTGACGGAGTTGTTTTTCGATCTGCTTGCGCTCGGTGATCTCGCGAACGCACAATTGCACGAACGGCCGCTGGTGGTACTCGACCAACGTGGCGCTGCCCTCGCATTGGACACGGGCTCCGTCGGCCCGGACCAGCGTGAACTCCCGGCCCGCCTCCAACATGGCGTCGAACATTCGTTTGTGTCCCAGCAAACTCGCCCCGGTGGCGATCAGTTCCGGGCACAGATCCGTGATGCGGCGACGCAGCAGTTTGTCCGCCGCCCGGCCGCTCAGTTTCACCGCAGATTGGTTGACCTCTTGGATTTCCAGCGTTTCGAGGTCCACCACGAACATGGCGTCGCTGGCCATTTCGAACAAGGCCCGGTACTTCTGTTCGGAGTCATGCACTTCCTGTTCCAGCAGGCGCCGACTGGCCATGCCCTTGTTAAATTCATCTTTGAGCGATTCGTTTTCCGCGCGCGCCCATTCCAAGACTTGCGCGAGCATTCCCAAGGTGATGCCCGCGGCGAGGATCGCCGACGACAAGTAGAACAACGCTTGCGCCACCGGCGACCGGTCCACAAACGGGAACAGCAACAACAATCCAGCCCAGGCGATGAAGCCCGACGCCAGAATCCGCGCGCTGGGATAGCGGCCGATGTATTGGCGATGCGCCTGGCCGGTATAGAGGCACGCTGCCGCCAGCAGGGCGAACACGGGCGCGGTGATCCACAGCGGTTCGCCCACCCGGTAGGCCGCTAGGTAACTCCAGAGCACGATCAGGACAGCCCCCAGCGCCAATTCGCGCGGGCGGTAAGATGTTTTGGGTCAATTGCAGGCTGCCGGCAAACATGAACAACGCGCTGATCCCAATGCAGGCCCGGCGCGCCATCACCAGCCACGGCATCGCCGGCGATTCCTCCAGCCCAATCGAGGCGGCCAAATAGACCGCGTAGAACAACCACGCCACCGTCCACAAGCTGAAATAGTGTTGCTTGGTGTACTGATTCAGATAGCCAAAGAGCCCCACCACCACAAACGTCGAAAACAACGCCACCACCAACGCCATCCGCACCCATTCCGGCGGGAACACTGTAGCCACGGCATCCAACAAGGATTGAAGGGGTACGGAGTTCATGGCCAATCAGGCGCGCCCGCCCGCAGTTTGGAACACTTTCCCGCGTTTCGGTGTCGTGGCGTAGATTTGCGCCAGCTTCGCCTCGGTGCTCCGCGCCTCCCGAACCAAGTCGCGCACCAACTGTTCCACGGCGCGGATGTTGAACGGCTTGCTGATCCACCGGCTGCGGGTCCGATCAAGAAAGGCACGTACTTGGGGACCGACAGTATCGCCGGTCACGAACACGACCCGGCGGGCGAGCTGCGGATCGCGGGCCTGCAAGGCCGCGTACATCTGCTCGCCGTTCATCTCCGGCATGTGCCGGTCGGAGAAGATCACGTCGTACCGGTGCCGTTCCATCTGCTGCAACGCATCCTTGCCGTTCACAGCGGTGTCGGTCGCATACCCGTTGCCCTCCAGCACGGCTTGCAAGACTTCGCGGATGCCGGGTTCGTCGTCCACAATCAGCAGCCGTGCGTCGGTTGGCGCCGGCTCGAGGGCCGCTTGATCCGCCCCGCCGGCCGGCGCGGGGGGCGCCGCACACGGCACCAGCGGCAGTTCGACCAGAAACTTCGCCCCCCGGCCCGGTTGGCTCTCGACCCAGATTTTGCCTTTGTGTTCTTCGAGAATCGTGTGCGAAATCGCCAGCCCGAGGCCGGTGCCCTGGCCCGGCGGTTTGGTGGTGAAGAAGGGCTCGAAGATCTTATGGGCAACCTCTGGCGCAATGCCCGGGCCGGAATCGGCCACGGTGATGCGCAGCGCAAACCCGCTTTCCTCGGTGGTGACAGTCAACTGCCGCGGGTCGGACCGGCCCGTCATCGCCTGGATGGCGTTGGTGACAAGGTTGGTGAGCACCTGCTCAATCTGGGCCGGATCTGCCTGGGTCAAGGGCAACGAGGCGGCCAGATTTTTCTTCACGGTGATGCCATACGCCCGAAACTGGGCATCGCGGACGATGAGGACGTTGTCAACCAGCTCGTTGAGGTTCACCGTCTCCAACCGCGGCTCGCACGGCCGGGCAAAACTCAACAGGTCGCGCACGATCTTGGCGGCGCATTCGCTTTCATGCCGGATCTTCTCCAAATCGGCGCGCAGCCCGGCGTCCGCGGCCGGCCGTTTGGCGAGCAACTCGGCATACGCGACCACGACCGCAAGCGGATTGTTCAACTCGTGGGCCACACCGGCGATGAACTGGCCGAGCGCCGACATCTTCTCAGCCCGACGCACCATCTGGTTGATCTTCTGGTCGCTGCCCACTTCACGGACGCGGATCTGGACCACGAGCCGCTTCTGCCACTGCATCAAACTGGTCTCCCCCTCGCAGAGCACCAAGTCACCGTTGCCGCGCACCAGATGAAATTCGTTGTGGGGGTTGAACACGGCATTGAACATCTCGCGGTGGTCGAGCCGGCTGCCGCCTTCCTGGCGCAGCTTGGGACAGATTTCCAGAAAATCACGGCCCACCAACGCGGCCGAGGCGTACTTCAACAACTGTTCCGCCCGTGGATTGGTGTCGAGCACCTCAAGCGTCCACAAGTCCACCATGAAAATCGCGTCGGGACAGGCTTCAAGCACACCCCGATATTTCTGCTCCGTCAATGCCACTTCCTGCTCGACGATCACCCCGATAGCCATCAGCAACATCAACACCGCGGACGCCAGATACGCCGTGGCCATCCATGCCGGCCACACGACCAGCAGGGGGAACGTCAGCGTTTGCACTCCCCAGAGCACAAATGCCAATGCCAACAGATTCGGCCCATGGCGGGTAGTCTCGTGGCGTTGGTACAGGATACCCGCATGCACCCGCGCCCCGCCCAGCAACACCAGTGGCGGCAACATCGCCCAGAATGGCTGGCGCAACTCAAAGATGCCCACATAACTGCTCAGAATCACCGTCACCACCGCACCCCACACGGCCGTCCGCCGCCACGACACATTTTGCAAATCGAAATTACCCCACAACATGAATACCGCGCTCAGTCCCAGACACATCGTCACCAACATCGCCAAATGAAGATTCGTCTCCGGCGCGTGAAAACCCAACACCGCCGCGTGGTACACTGCGTAAAACAGGCAGGAAATCGTCCAAAACGTGTAACACGCGCGCCGGGTCTTCCGCCCTAGATACGCAAACAATCCAGCCACCACGACAACGCACATCAACGCCAAGAGGATAATACTCGCCCGCGCGTATTCGGGTGCAAACAGTGCGTTCATGACATTGCTTCCGTCATTTTGCCTTGCTCAAAGAGCAAGCTTCTTGCCAGCACCGATTGACGCCCCCCCACACACACACTATATTCCGCCCCATGAAAATCTCTTTCGCGTCCGATGCACTTTTCTCGTGGCAATCCCCTGTTGTTGTGGTATTTGCCACCAAAAACGAACCCCTCGCTGGCCCCCCAGCCCTCCAAACCCTTCTCCACCAATTGACCCACGAGGAATTTGACGGATCGGAAAAAAAACTCCTCCTGCTCCATACTGCCGGCCAATTGCCAGCCGAACGCCTCCTCCTCGTCGGCTTGGGTGAAACCAAGGAACTCACGCTCGAAACCGTCCGTCGCGCCGCTGGCCTCGCCGCCAAAAAACTTCGCGATGTTGGATTAACCCGCGCAGGAGTCCAAATCCGCGCTGACCTTCCCGACTGCCCTGTCGCCGACTTTGCCGGGGCCGTGGTTGAAGCCGTGTCCCTCGCCACCTACCAATTCAACCAATTCAAAACTTCCGACAATCACTCCACCCAACTCGAATCCCTGACCCTGGCACTGCCGACCGATGTCACCGCCTCGTCAATCCGGGCCGCGATTGACCGAGCCCGCATCATTGCCGACGCAACCAACTATGCTCGAAGCATCGGCAACCTCCCCGGCAACGTCGTCACCCCAGCCGTGCTGGCTCATTATGCCCGGCAACTCGCCCGGCAATACCGACTCAAATGCACCATACTTAACCAAGCCGCTCTTCGCCGTGGCCAATTCGGTGGCCTCCTCGCCGTCGGAGGGGGCAGCACCCATGAACCACACCTCATCGTCCTCGAATACCAACCTCCAACCCCTGGCCGGCATGCCTCCCCGATTGCGCTCATCGGCAAAGCGATCACGTTCGACTCCGGCGGCATCTCCCTCAAACCATCCGAAAAAATGGACGAGATGAAATTCGACAAGTGCGGTGGCGTCGCCGTGCTCGGCACACTGCGTGCGGCTGCCGAATTGCGCTTGCCGATACCTTTGCTGGGCGTGATTGCGGCAGCGGAGAATCTGCCCAGTGCCACCAGCTACCGGCCCGGCGATATCATCACCAGTTATCGCGGAAAAGAAAAACGCGGCGTTACCATCGAAGTCCTCAACACCGACGCCGAGGGACGTATCGTGCTCTGCGACGCGCTGGCCTATGCCCGGCAACGGGGGGCGCGCACCATGATTGACTTGGCAACGCTGACCGGGGCCTGTGTAGTGGCGCTCGGTCCTCATTGTGCCGGGTTGCTTGGCAATGATCTTTCCTTGCAGGAACAACTTCGCGCAGCCGGCCAACGCACGGGTGACCGGGTTTGGCCGCTGCCGCTGTGGCCCGAGTATAAAGAAATGATCAAGAGCGACGTTGCTGACCACAAAAACACCGGTGGACGGTATGGGGGGGCAATCACGGCGGCGGCGTTTCTGGCGCGTTACGTGGGCGACACTCCCTGGGCGCACATTGACATTGCCGGCACAGCGTGGACCAGCGAGGAGAAACCCTACCATCCCAAAGGCGCGACAGGTTTCGGTATTCGGTTATTGGTGGATTGGCTCAGCCGCTCTTGCGGACCGTTACAGCAGGAAATGGGAATACCTCAATCATGACGATCACGCTTGGAGCGGTGATTTTTTGGTGAATTGTTTAAAGGCAGCAGAACAGACTTCGATCTGAGCCCTCCAGAGGGCAGCTCTCTCAAGTTACGATTGTTCGTAACGATTCGGGACAACGATCATCCAAAGCGCCGCTGGCGCGGTGCACTCCAAGACCGTTCGGTCTATTCGAGGCGCTTTCGCACGGCGCGCCAGCGTCTTGGAGTGCGGTGTGACAGCACCGCTTTCCATCAGCTGATTCACATTCCGAGCAAAGGGTAGCTGGTGTCACGGAGACATCTCTCTGCGCGATTGTAGTTTAGTTGTAACTGCTCAGGTGTTCGTAACGATTCGGGTGTGGGTACAGTCCCCTTCATTGCTTATAACCGGACGATCGTCCGGTTATCGGCGAAATGAGGGAAACGTTGAACACCTTTTGGTTAGCGCGAAGTGACGCTCATTCGCCGCCCCCACCCCGTGAGTCATCAACACCACTCCCTTTTACCGGCGGGCGCGTGCGAGTCGTTCCACCTGTTCGAGGTAACGGGCGAGGTCGTCGCGGGGCTGCAATTCGTGCGCGCGCCGCAAGAGCAAGGCGGCCTCTTGATATTTGGATTGCGCGACGAGAAGTTGGGCGTGCCGCATTTTGGCTTCAGCCTCGAATTTTTCAAGACTGCTTGCGCGTTCGTAGTAAAAGATGGCGCGTTCGGGTTTGTCATTCTTGCCGTAGTGCTGGGCCAGTAGCAACAAGGCTTCGCCATCCAGCGGATCAAGCTTGACCACTTCTTCGAGCACGGCAACGGCCTGTTGATCGCCACCCGTGGCCAAAGAAACTCGCGCCTGCAGCTTCAAAAGTTTTTTGCGGTCTTCTTCTTCCATGCGATCGCCGAGGGTCGTTTGAATATGCTGAATCAATTGCCCGGCTTGGGTGATGGCGCCACGCGCAGCCAACAGTTCCGCCGCACGGGTGGCGCGTTGACTGTTTTGTTGGGGGGCGGCGCTGATCGCCTGCGCATAAGCGCGCTGGGCGAGGTCCGGCAGATTTTCGCTCGCGTAAATGTCGCCGAGCGTGAACAGGCTGTCGGGTGTTGATTGACCGAGGCGGGTGACAGCTTCGAGGTTTTCGGCAGCTTTGAGGGGTTGTTTGAGGCTGAGATACGCCTGCGCTTGCAACAGCCAAAACTCAGGTTTGTGTGGATAACGTTCCAGAAGCACATCCAGGAGAGCAATGGCGTCGGCGAATTTTTGTTGGCGGAGAACGGCGCGGACGAGACCGAGTCGCCATTCGGTATTTTCGGGCTGCAAGAGGAGGGCATTGCGGTATGCCGCTTCGGCAGCGAGATGATCTTGTTTGGCTGTGTAGGCAAAACCGAGCAGGCCGTAGGCATAGGAATCGCCGCCGCCAAGCTCCATCATTTTCGTAAACGCAGCGATGGCTTCGTCGTATTGCCCGTTCCGGACCTGGATCAGGCCAAGATTACGCCAAGCGCGACGGAAGCTGGGGTGTTTGGCAACTGCCTTCCGGTAGTGCGGCAACGCTTCGGCGAGTTGGTCTTGCTGAAAATAAATGTTCGCCAGCGTGAAATCGAGAATCGCAGAGGAATCAGGCTTGATCTGTGGTTTGAGTAATTTGGCCGCGCGATCCAGGTCAGTCCCCATCAAGGGCACCAGTTTTTCGAGGAGCGCGACTTCTTCGGGAGTGACGCGGGGTTCGATCTCGGCGTTGATGCCGTAGCTGCCGAGAAATTGCTTTTGGAAGGCGGGATCTTTCCAGATCTCGCCGAGTTCAAAGCCGCCTGCAGACGCGACCAGCAGGGTCGTCGCAACAAGTGAGAGGTTCAGGGATTGCGTGAAACGTAACATAGGCAAGCACCTCAACTGGGAACAAAGCGGATGGGGACGCGAAGTTTACAATCCACTTTTTGGCCGCCTTTGACGGCGGGTTCGAATTTCCACCGGCGCACGGCTTCCAAGGCTGGCCGGTTAAAGGCGTCGTGGCTGGTTTTTTCGATTTTGGCCTGGGCCACACGCCCTTGAGCATCCACAACAAGAATGATCTGGACCAAACCAATCACTTTTTGGGCGCGCATCTCGGCGGGATAAGTGGGTGCGGCTTGGAAAATGGGTCGTGGTTTCTGGTCAATTTCAGCCAAGGAGAAGACCTGGTCAAGTTGCTCGTCGAGTACCGCGCCGGGTTTGCCGAGGCCGCCGATGCGGCCGCCGGAGGCGAACGTGAGCACACGGCCAAAATCGCCGCCACCGGCCAGTGTCGCGCCACTCAGGGCAGCTTCGATCGCACCGAGGCTTGCGGCTTCGAGGGCCGGTGCCGACGTCGCTGCGGAAGCTTCAAGGCTCGCAATCATTTCCGCCGCATCGGGGGCGGTTTCTGTCTCTGCGGTGACTTCCTCCTCATTGCGTTCAGCAGTTTCTTTCTCCTTGGGGCGTTCTTCTTTTTCTTTTTTGGATTCGGGCAGTGGGCCGGTGTCTTCGGCGAGTAGTTCGACCTCCTGGTAATGTGGGGAGTCTTCGACGCGCCAGAAGAGGAGCCCGCCGAAGAGAATCAACGCGGCATGGAAAAACACGGCAAGGATGATGGCGAAGACGCGCGCTTTCATTTTTTGTCGGTGTTGATGCCTACTTTGGAGATGCCAATCTTGCGGACCTCGTCGAGCACACCGACCACATGCTTGAAGTCCGCGGCGGCATCGCTGTTGATGATGATCTTAGGATCTTTGGCGCTGGATTTATAGGTCTGCAATTTCATCGGCAACTGAGCCAGAGTGATTTTTTCTTTGTTGAAGAAGACATCCCCCTTGTCGGTGACGCTGAGGGTGACCGCCTTTTCCATTTGTTGCTGGTCACCGAGCGAACTGCCGGTG
>CALBCO010000263.1 GCA_937927265.1 uncultured Verrucomicrobiae bacterium
GGAGTTTGGTGACCAGATCACCCTCCAACTGCGCAAGACCAGTCTTGTGTTGGAATGTGACAATCCGAATTTGCCGACCGACGAATCGAATTTGGCTTACCAGGCGGCGCAATTGTTGCGCGAGGCAACCGGCATGGAAAACGGCGTCAAAATCACCCTGCGCAAAAGAATTCCCTTGGCAGCCGGGCTGGCTGGCGGCAGCAGCAACGCCGCCGCGGTGTTGACCGGTCTAAACCAATTGTGGCAGGCAGGGGCAACGCCGGAACAGTTGGGCGAACTGGCGGCCAAAATGGGTTCGGACATCAATTTCTTCCTCGCCGGCGGTGCTGCCCTTTGTCGCAGCCGGGGTGAACAAGTGGAGCCGATCCCCTGCCGATTGTCGGCGGCGGTGCTGTTGATTAATCCCAGCTTCGGCATCCCGACCCCGTGGGCGTACCAACACTGGGCGGCCGCGGCACCGTTGACAGAACCGCCGACGGACAGTAGTCTGCTGCGCCGTGGCTTGGCCGAGAACGATTTGGACGCCGTAGCTAGCAGCTTGTACAACTCGCTTGAAGCGCCATGTTTGAAGAAGTTCCCGATATTGCGGCTGCTGCAAGATGCGATGCGCGCCGAGGGTGCGGCAGGTGCGTTGATGAGCGGGAGTGGAGCAACAGTGTTTGGACTGTTTGCTAACGCGCAAAAAGCGGAATCGGCGGCGCAAAGGATCCGAGAAGAATTCGGACCGAGCATGTGGACTCAGGTCACGCGCCTCGCCGGAACTGCCCGGTAGTGTAATTGGTAACACAGCGGCCTTTGGAGCCGTATTTCCTGGTTCGAGTCCAGGCCGGGCAGCCAGCAGACTGCTCCACCAACGCTGGCCGGCCACGTTTCGCTTGGCCGCCTTTCGGCATCACCAATCAGCTTGCTCATTGGCCCAACCATCTTGATTCCCAGTCAGTGGCGGGCTGTGGAACAATTTCGAAAGCCTGTGTAGCGGCCGGAAAGGCAAGGTTTTTGGCGTGGCACATCGGTTGCTACCTCAGAGCATGAGCTTGGGGTGCTCGATGATGGCCAGCAACATGTCAACCGAAGAATCACAGCAATTGCTCCGCACAATCGAGATGTTTGAGGCGATTACGGAATCGCAGCCGGATGACTATCAGTCGTTGGAGATTCTTAAGGAGGCTTACGTTAAATTGGGCCGGTCAAGCGACAGTCTGCGCACCTCGCGCAAACTCGCCGCCGCCTACGTCAAACTCGGACAGATTTCCCAAGCGATCCTTGAATACGAAGGCATCTTGCAGGAAGCGCCCCAAGACGCCGCGGCGCGCGCGGCCTTGAGCCAGTTGGAAGCCCAAACACCCGCGCTGACTGCTCTCATCCTCCCGGATGCGCCGCCGCTGCCACAGAACTCCAAGCGCACACCACCTGTTGTCGCGGCAGCAGCGGCCGCCGGGCCTGCTGGTGCGCGGACGGGTCTACCGGGCCGCGCCTTGGCAGATGTCTTGATCGCCGAACACCTCGTCACTCCCCAATCCATCCAGCCATTGCTGCAACGCCTCCAAGTGGAGCAGGCTGCGGCGTTGGCTAAAAAGCAGCCATTGACGTTGGTGCAGATGTTGGTGGACGACCAGATTGCCAGGTTGGACGATATTTTGACCGTGTTGGTGGATCGTAGCGGTTTGCCATATCTGCCATTGGGGACGTATGATGTGGATCGCGACATTGCCAGGTTATTGCCGGTGGAAATCTGCCTGCGGTGGTGCGTGTTGCCAGTGGATTTGATTAGCCGGTCGTTGTTGGTCGCGACAGCCGATCCATTTTGCTCGTCACTGCGGGAAGAAGTCTCCGCGCTGTTGGAATACCACATCTTCTGGTACGTGGCCGCCCCTGCCGACATCGGCAACGCCATCCAACGCGCGCACGGTTTGGATGTCAAGAACAACCAACGGGGAGGCGCGTAATCATGGCAATGAAATCCTTTGGCGAACGGATTGCCGACGCGTTGATTGCTGACCGGCTGTTGACGACCGAGCAGTTGACTGAAGTGCTGGAGTTGCAGAAAAAACAAGGCGGTGGGCTGTTGAAGTTGCTGCTCGAAAAACAATACGTCACCGAGGCCGACATGATGATCAGCATGGCGCGGTCGCTCGGCACGCCGCCGGTCAACCTCGCCAAGATGCATCCCCCCAAGGAACTCACGGACCTCATCCCCAAGGACATGGCCGAGAGCTATAAAATGGTGGCCGTCGCCCGGCTTGGCAAGAAACTCTATGTCGCCATGGCCGACCCGCTCAACGTCTTGGCGCTCGACGATCTGCGCCGGCTGCGGCCCAACCTTCAGATCGTCCCGCTGATCAGCACCGAAAGAGCCGTCACCGATTTCCTCAACAACGCCAACCCCCAAGTCGCCGCCGGGATGGATGAAATCCTCAAGGACGTGGACGTCTCCGACGTTGAGGTGGCCAGGGATCAGCAAGAGGAAATCAACCTCGACAAGCTCATCGAAAGTAGCGAGGAAGGCCCCGTCATCAAGCTGGTCAACCTGATGTTGATGCAGGCCATCAAAGACCGCGCGAGCGACATCCACATCGAGCCGTTCGAAAAACAATTGCGCCTGCGCTACCGGGTGGACGGTGTACTCTATGATTCCCCCGCCCCGCCCAAGGTGCTGCAACAAGCACTCACCTCACGCATCAAAATCATGGCCAACCTCGATATTGCCGAACGACGGCTGCCGCAGGACGGCCGCTTCCGCATCCGTCTCGCCGGGCGCGAAGTGGACCTGCGCGTGTCGTTATTGCCCACCGTTCACGGCGAGAAAATCGTCATGCGCGTGCTCGATAAGGGCAACCTGAACACCAACCTCGAATCCCTCGGCATGGACGCCGACGACCTCCAGAAATTCCGCAACGCCATTGACGCCCCACACGGCATGATACTGATGACCGGCCCAACGGGCTCCGGCAAAACCTCCACGCTCTATGCCGTCCTCACCCAACTCAACACCGCCGACGTCAACATCATCACCATCGAAGACCCCGTCGAGTACCAAATGATGGGCGTCAACCAAGTCCAAGTAAAACCCGAGATCGGCCTGACTTTCGCCAGTGGGCTGCGCTCCATTCTGCGCCAGGACCCGGACGTTGTGATGGTCGGCGAAATCCGCGACTCGGAAACTGCCGACATCGCGGTCAAAGCGGCGTTGACGGGGCATTTGGTCCTGTCCACGTTGCATACCAACGACGCCCCCGGCGCTATCGCGCGGTTGATTGACATGGGCATCGAACCGTTCCTGGTCAGTTCGTCCCTGCTGCTCGTCTGCGCCCAGCGCCTGATACGCAAAATCTGTCCGCACTGCAAAGAGGCGTTCACGGTCGCCCCCGACGTGACCCAGCGGTTGGGGTTGACCGAGGAAATGCTCGCCTCACACACGTTCTATCGGGGGCGCGGCTGCAACCGGTGCAAAGAGACCGGCTTTCTTGGCCGGATGGCAATCCTCGAAGTCCTCACCATCAGCGATGGCATCCGCGAACAAATCCTCCACAACGCCAGCGCCAAACTCATCCGCGACCTTGCCCTCCAAGAAAAGATGAAAACCCTCCGCGAAGCCGGCCTGAACAAGGCCAAGGCCGGCCTGACTTCGCTCGACGAAGTCCTCCGCGTCACCGGCGGCGATTAAGCCGCGAAACATTTCGCAAAATCGTCGCGCCCGGAGCACAACATTCTCACTAAACCGGCCACACCCAACTCCCAAATCTGAGACCTGCCCGGCGTTCCCTTCGCCGTCAAGACCATGGCACGAGCCGTGCTTGAACATTCGGCAGCAAAATAACAGTGAGTGTGAAATATGAAATTCCCTTTCTTCCGAGCTGCCAAGACTGAGCCAGCGAAGGTCGCCACCCTGCCCGCTCGCCCGATCACCGCCTTGCGCCTGCGCGATACCCAACGCATTGACCTCGACGCGGAGCCGACCGCCCCGCTGGCGCACGCCCCCAACCGGCCCGCGGCAGCCAACGGCGATACGGTCGCCATCTCCGCGCGCTCCCTCATCGCGCAGTTACCTACCCGTCTATTCGCCCCCGGCGGCCAAAAACAACTCGAAACCCTCCAAATTCATGTCCCCACGGCCTGGGTGTTACCCCAACTGACTTCGGGCCGCTGCGAGATCCGCCTCGGCGACCTGCTGCCGTTGCTGCCCGCAGCAACCTTACACCAACCGCCCCCGGTCATCTCCGAACAACAACTCGTCTCCCTGCCGCTGCACGAAGTCATTGCCAACCTTCCACCCGACCTCCTGCAAACCAAACCCGACCAAGTCATCAACATTGAAACCCCGGAATTCAACAACCTGCCGGCTTTGTTCGACGACCAGTTCATCGCGCGAGCTGAAGCCGCCACCGCCGCCGAAGTGACCACCGAAACCGCGCCCGTTGCCGTCGCGCCGCCGCCACCTGCCGTCGCCACTGAGACCGACGGCCAACACGTGTTCGTCACCCTGCGCAGCCTCGTCGCCGTTTTGCCGGAAGTGGTGTTCGGCTGTTCGCGAGCCGATCTACCCCGGCGCGCCGACCTCGAGATGCGCGTCCCCCTGCCGGTCGAGCCGATGATTTCTCAACTCAATACCGGCCGCGTCCGCTTACCGGTCGAGACGGTGCTCCGCGTGCTCCCCACCCAAGTACTTGCCAATCCCCTCCCCGATCTGCGCGACGAAACAGTGCCGCTGCCGCTCGGCGAAATCATCCCCCAACTGCCGCCACAACTTTTCCAAGAATCGCCCACCAGTCAACCGCAGGAAGTCATCCGTTTCGACGACGAAATCCCCATGCCGTTCGAGGAAAAACCAGCCCCCATTGTCGAGTCGCTGATCCCATCCGAGCCGGTCGCCCCCACCGCTGCGGTTGCCGAACCACCGCCCGAAGCCCCACTGGCTGCCGCGCCCGTCGCCGAACCGCCCGCACCGGTCGTGGAGGAGCCGGCCGAAGACATTTCGACCACCATTTTTGCCGAATGCCCGGCGCCAGCCGTCCCGGTTGCTCCCCCCGCGCCCAAACCGGCGGCTCCGGCCAAAGCACCTGCCGAAGAAATTCCCGCAGCAATTTTCGCCGAACGCTCCGAGCCAGTCATCCCGGTCGCCCCGGCTGCTCCGGTCACCCCGGCTGCCCCGTCTGTCGCGTCCTCCACCAGCGAAACCGCACCGGAACCGGCGGAAACCGAAACCATCTCCGTCACCAGCGAGACCGGCGAACCAGCCGCCGTCTTCAACGAACACAAGTGCCTTGTCAACCTCAACCACTGCACGGTCGACGACCTGCTCACCATCGAAGGGATTGGCCCCGCGTTGGCACGGCGCATTGTCGCCCACCGCGATGCGCATGGGCAGTTCAATTCAGTGGAGGACCTCCGCCAGATCCCCGGCATCGGCCGCAAGACCTTCCGAGCGTTGGTCGGCTCCGAACCGCGTTCGCTCAACCAGTTGCTCGGCGCGCCGGTGGACCGCGAGTTGACGCTCCAGGAAGTCGTCCGCTACACGGCCCAGTTGCCGGGCGTGACCGGCTGCGTCGTGGCACTGAACAACGGCCTGTTCATCACCGGCCAGTTGCCGCCGGCCTTCGACCAGAATGCGATGAGCGTCTTCGCCCCGCAACTCTTCCGCAAGATCGGCCGCTACACGAAAGAATTGAAGGTCGGCACCGTCAAACGGATGACGATTTTCACCGACGAACAACCCCTGAGCATTTTCCAAGCGGGCGAGGTGTATCTCGTGATTGTCCACGACACCCGCCGCTTTAGCAAAGCGCTACTGCGCCGACTCGAACGCATCAGCCGCGGCCTCGCCGCGCTGTGCCGTCACCGGGCCGTTGTGTGAGAGGAGTCAACGCCATGGCCATCGTCAACTACGTCAACAAAGAAATCCAGTTCAAGGTCGTCTATTACGGCCCCGCTCTCTGCGGCAAAACCACCAACCTGACTTACATCCACGGCCAGGTCGCCGAAGCCCACAAAGGCGAACTCGTCTCGCTCGCCACCGCGGCGGACCGGACGCTGTTCTTCGACTTCCTGCCGTTGAACGCCGTCGTCATCAAAGGCTTCAAGACTAAATTCCAGCTCTACACTGTGCCGGGCCAAGTCATGTACAACGCCACCCGGCAACTCGTGTTGCGCAGCGTGGACGGCATCGTCTTCGTCGCCGATTCGCAGTGGGACAAGATGGAAGAGAACGTCGAGAGCTTCAAAAACCTGCAAGATAACCTGGCCGAACAGGGCAGCAGCCTCGACCAACTCCCCTACTTGCTCCAATACAACAAACGCGACCTGCCCAACGTCGCCCCGCTCCACTACCTCGAATACCTGCTCAACAACCGCCGCGTCCGCGTGCCGAGTTTCGAGGCCGCCGCGACGACCGGGCAAGGGGTGTTCGCCTCGCTCAACGCCATTTCGCGGATGCTGCTCCAGAAATTCGCCCGGGAACACGATACCATGGCCGGTAACCGCCAACAACCGGCAGCGCCCCCGGCGCGCATCGTGTTGTCCGGCATCGCCGCGGCCACGTTGCGCCGCTGAACCTCAACCATGGAGGGTTGGCATGCAAGCAATCCCGATTATCACATTCGAAGCCGCCAACCAGTTACTCAACGCGCTGACCGATTACCTCGAAAAATCCGAGGCCAGCTTCGCGCTCGTGATTGACCGCGGCGGCTCCATCCTCAGCCAACACGGCGACATCCCCGCAGGCTCCGACATGACGATTCTGGCCGCGCTGGCCGCCGGCAGCTATGCCGCCACCCGCGAACTGGCCACCCGGATTGGCGAAGCCGATTTCAGCACTCTCCACCAAGAAGGCCAAAAGATGCAACTCCTCATGTCCGCCGTGGATGAGGACGTGGTGCTGGTCACCGGCTTCGGCCCCCAAACAGCGCTCGGCCTCGTCCGCTTCTATGCGGCCCGCGCCGTCCCCCAAGTCGCAGCGATCATTCAAGACGCGCGCGCCGCTCAACGCCCGGCCGTCCCCATCTTCACTGCCGCCGATGTCGCCGCCGCTTTCCCCCGTTGAACCATCGCCATCGCGCTGCAGCCCGCTCATATCCAACCATCCAAACGACGCGCGGTTCTGGGAATTCCGAGTCCGCGGCTCATCGTGTTGGTTCTGATTCGCGTCGTGGATCAGACACCGATCAACGGCGCAAAAACCGCGCGCGGTAGATCGGCTTCTGGGCAGCACGGAACTCGCGCTCGAAATCCGTTTGGGCTTCGTCCGGTAAGATCGGCGGTTCCGCCTCGGTAAACTCGCCGCGCATCGTCATCGCCCGCCGCACTTCCGCAGCATATTCCGCGGAATCCGTGGCAAAGTGTACTTCCCCATCCGCCGTCAGCATCCGGTGCAAGTCGCTCACAAAAGCCGGCTGGAATAGGCGTCTGCCGGCG
>CALBCO010000264.1 GCA_937927265.1 uncultured Verrucomicrobiae bacterium
CTGCCAACAAAAGGCCGCGCCATGGATCGGCGACTATTTGCGTGACTACAAACGCGCCAATCGCCATTGCGAGACCAACCCCGGTGACGATCCAAAACCAGACCGTAGCCCCGAGCGACGTGCTTCGTGCTTGCCCCAACAACAGAAACAAGGCCGGGAAAGCCGGCAGCACGTAATGTGGGAGTTTTGTCAGGTAGATTGTGAACAATAAATACGTGCTCGCTACCCATGAGACGAGAAACGCATTCGGGGCATTCCAGTTTTGCCGGGTAGCGCGGATGCCGTCCCCGGCAAACGCGATCCACGGAAACAAACTGAAGAGCGCCGTTACGAAATAGTAGTGTGGCGCGAACGCGCCGTGGCCCTCAAAGGAGGCAACCCCGCGTTTGATCACATGGTCACCAATGCCCACCCGGAAAAACTCGCCCTGTGTGCGGATCAACGCAGGGATTCCCCACACCGCGATAATCGTTAACATCACGAACACGCCCAATGCTGGCCGTAGTCGCTGCCACGGAAGGGGTTGTCGCCAAAACACAAACCGATAAAATAGCAACGTTAACCCCGGGACGAGGAATGCCACTGGGCCTTTGGCGAGGAAGCCAATGCCGAGTGTGCTCCAGAAACACCACCACGTTGTTCGCGCCAGCTTGTCCTCTTGTCGGTCCATGCTCACTGGGGCTTCGTTGGACGGGTGAGGTGCCCGTGGTACACCCAGCAATTCCCCCAAAGCCCAGTGTGCCACCAGCACACACAACACCATTGGCATATCGGCGACCGCGCTCCGTCCGTGCACCAGCATCTGTGCGCACGTGAGCAGCGTAAAGCCGGCCATGCAGCCGGTCACGACAGAAAACCACCGCGTGCCGAGGTAACAAGTCAATACCACCACGCCCGCTGCACACAAAACGGACGGCAGCCGGGCGGCAAACTCATTCACGCCGAACACCGTGTATACGGCGCGCATCAGCCAGTAAATCAGGATTGGTTTGTGGAGGCGGTACTCGCCGTTGAAATAGGGGACGACCCATTCGTTGCGTTCCATCATCTCGCGGGTGGCTTGGGCGAACCGGGGTTCATCCCGGTCGAGCAAAGGGAGGAGATTGTTGCCCGGTAGGTATAACGCCAAGGCTAACACCGCCAACACCCACGGCCCCCAACGCCGCAGACGGTCGTTGCCGATCCGTTCCAGTTGTTCCGCCGCCCGATTCATCCGGTTTCTCATACCACGTCCAGCAAACCGCCCGCCAGCCTTGTTTTTTGCATTGCATCGCTCTGTCCGTTCGGGAACGATACCGGGCGGATGAAACAAGCACCCGAAATCAGCGTCGTCGCACCCTGCCACAACGAGGAAGGGAACATTCCCGCGTTGGTACACCAGATTGTCGCCGCGCTCACACCCACGGGGCGCTCGTTCGAGATCGTATTGGTGGATGATTGCAGCACCGATGGTTCGTGGGCGTTGCTCCAGCAACTCGGCGCGCAGAATCCGCGGCTGCGGGCGTTGCGGTTTGAATACAACTGCGGACAGTCGGCGGCAATGTGGGCGGGGATCAAAGCGGCGAGGGGGGGGATCATCATCACATTGGACGCGGACCTGCAGAATCCGCCTTCCGAGATTCCTAAGTTTCTTGCCGCGCTGGACGGCGCCGATTGCGTGTGCGGCAGCCGAGTCGCGGCACGGGCGAAGGGCGACAACTGGGTGCGCCGCGTATCGTCGAAAATCGCCAATGCCGTGCGAAACAAACTCAGTGGCGAGACGATCAGTGATGCCGGTTGCTGTTTTCGGGCGTTTCGCCGGGAGTGTGTGGCGGAAGTGAAGTTCTTCAAGGGAGCGCACCGGTTTCTGCCGACGTTGATCAAGATGGAGGGCTTTCGCGTGGTGGAGATTCCCATCGCGCACCATGCCCGGCAGGCAGGCCGGTCGCACTATGGGATTTGGAACCGGCTGTTCAAGGGGCTGGCCGACTTGCTCGCGGTACGATGGATGAAGAAACGGACGATTCGCTACAAGATTGCTGGGAGGATCAACGAATGATGACACTGCTTGCGGCCACGTGGTACGGTCAGGAACACCGATTTCTGGGACTGGATTGGAGCTGGCTCGATTTGCTGGGGTTGATCGGGCAACTGGTGTTTTCGTTTCGGTTCATCACGCAATGGATTGAATCGGAGCGCAAGGGTGAAAGTGTGATCCCCGTGTCGTTCTGGTACTGGAGTATTGCGGGCAGCCTGATTCTGACACTGTACTGGATCGGGAAACGCAGTCCCATCGGCATCATCGCCAACCTGCCGAATGCATTGATCTATATGCGCAACCTGCACCTGATTCGGAAGAAGAAATTGGCCGCCACTGCCGCAGCCGCGTCCCAACAGCCCCGCGAGGAAGGCTGACTTACCGGCTTTCCAGCAGTTGCCAGAACTTCGGGTTCTCCTGCAACAACTGGTCTTCCGACATCGGCCACTTGGAACGGTAAAGGAAATCCTTGAAGGTGTTTTTGTTCAGCACGCACAGGACGTTGATGATGTCGCCCTGTTTTTCGAAGTAGATTCGGTAATCCTTCACCCGGTAGCGGTAGATGGTTTTGCCGCCGCGCGTGAGCATGCCGTATTTCTCATCGGCCTTCTCGAAATCAGTCGGCAAGACCTGAAAACCGTCGAGCAATTCTAACTGCACCGCCCGCGGCATTGCGGCAAGTTCCTTGGCGCTGACCGAACTGAAAATGATTTGTAACATGCCGGCAGAATATCCCAAGCCAGTCAGCGCGCAAGACAAGATTTGGCACGGTCCGGGTGATTAGTGATGATGCCGTCCACGCCCCAGGCGATCAACCGTCGCATTTCTGCCGGGCGGTTCACGGTCCAGACAAACAACTTCCAGCCGCGCCGGTGGAGTGTTGCTACCGTCCGACGGGAAGTGATCAACCGCCGGCTCGCGCCAATGCCCCGAATCGTGAACGGTAACCGTCGCGGCAGTCGCCTGGCCACGAGCGCGAAACGCGGAATACGCGGGTTGGCCGCTGCGAACTGTTGCATTCTTCGCACCGACAACGCGAACACGAACACCTCTTGTTCCATGCCCGTCGCCTCGATCATGCGAGCCACTTTGACGGGGTCGGCGCGTTTGATTTCGACGAGCACTTTGGCCTTTCCCCGGCAGGCGCGGAGTACTTGAGTGAGAGTTGGGGTGTTTGCCAATTCGCGACGGTGGGCGTCACGCACGCGTTTGTGAATCCCATAGATCCGGTCGAGCCGGTAGTCGTGAAAGACAACCAATGCGCCATCCTTGGTTTCGTGGACATCCACTTCCACCATATCCACACCGAGCCGCAGCGCCGCCCGGATGGCCGAAAGAGTGTTTTCAGGGTACCGCCCGCTCCAACCCCGGTGCGCAATCACGAGTGCCATGTTCGTCCTTTCAGATACCGCGCTACTTCAGCCGCAGTGCGGTCGTTGTCCCACCCAAGCTCTCGCGCCATGATCTCCGCGACCTCTTCGGCTTTCTCGCGTCCTCCCGCTTGGCTTAACGCCCAACCGGTTCGTCGCCACATCACATCGTCGAGCGTCAGCGCCATTTCTTCGCGACATGCGGTTTCAACGCTCACTGGATAGGCCGGTATTGGCGTCGTGCCGGTGCGACAAGGACGATGGGTGAGTTGGTCCACGACTTGTTGGGCAATCAACCGGTAGGTGGTGTATTTGCCACCCACAATGGAAAGGAAGTGGTCGTTGTGCCGCACAATCCGGTGTTCGCGTGTCCGAGCTGAGGGTGCGCGGTTGTTGCCCAGCAACGCCCGCACTCCGGCAAAGGTCGTGATGATGTCCGTCGGCGCATCCGGCAGGATCCAGCGCAGCTCACGGAGCAGGTAGTCCACATCGGCCGGCTCGACCCGCGCAGTGGTTGGGTCGCCAGAAAAGTCGGTGTCAGTGGTACCCACGAGCGAGCAATCGCCCCACGGCAACACAAACAACAGCCGCCCGTCGCTGCGCGCCTGAAAAAATATACCGTGACCAGCCGTGACACGCGGCAGCAACAGATGGACACCCTTGGTCGGGCTGAGTGGAACACGCTGGCCGGCGAGTTCTGCGAGTTGTGGCACCCACGGCCCGGCGGCGTTCACAAAAAAGCGGGCGGGAATTTCACATTCGACATTGGAAATGGCGTCGCGAACTTTCGCAGCGCCAGTCCGAAAACCGGTAACTTCACAGTAATTGGCGCAGACGGCACCAAGATCGGCGGCGTGCCGGAGGTTATCCACGCAAAACCGGGCATCGTTGACTTGAGAATCGTAGAATTGCACCACGCCGCGCAGGCCGTCTTGACGCAAACCGGCCGGTGGGGGGACGAGTTTGTGCCGGGCGGTGTTCCGGTAGCGGGCAAGGAGATCATAGAGCGTCATGCCGAGTCGAATTTGCCAGAGCGGGCGGACATCGCCGTCATAGACCGGCAAGAG
>CALBCO010000265.1 GCA_937927265.1 uncultured Verrucomicrobiae bacterium
GGATGGTTTGCGGGAGGACCAACAAAGGAACGCGACGGATCCGGGCACGGCAGGCTGTCCTCGAAGCGGTCGGCCCGTCGGTTCGCCCCTACGGGCAGCGGACTGGTGGTGTGGCTTGGCTGCTTGTCGCGGCTGTGGGAAAAGGGTAATGATTGCGTCATGGGCCGACAGGATCTCTCGGATAAATTGTGGCAGGAAGCGCTGCGTCTGTTGCCGGGCGGGGTGAACTCGCCGGTGCGTGCCTTTCGCGGCGTGGGCGGGACGCCGTTTTTTACGCAACGAGCCAAAGGCGCGCGGCTCTGGGACGTGGACGGCAACGAATACATTGATTACATCGGATCGTGGGGACCGATGATTCTCGGTCATGCGCATCCGAAAGTCGTGCAGGCTGTACAGGCAGCGGCGCGCGACGGCACCAGTTTCGGCACGCCGAATCCGCGCGAACTCCGGTTGGCCCAACTGGTGCAAGAAGCCTATCCGTCCATCGAGAAAATCCGGTTTGTCAACAGTGGTACCGAGGCCACGATGTCGGCCATCCGCTTGGCGCGCGGCTTCACGAAGCGCGACAAGATCGTGAAGTTCGAGGGGTGCTATCACGGACACGCCGATTCGTTGTTGGTGAAAGCCGGCAGTGGCGCGGCGACGTTCGATGTGCCGGACAGCGCGGGGGTGCCGGTGGATTTCGCGCGCAACACCGTGACGTTGCCGCTCAATGATTTTGCCGCGCTCGACGCGGTGAATTGGCGTGAGGTCGCTTGCGCAATCATCGAGCCAGTGCCGGCGAACATGGGGTTGATCCCGCTGAAGCCTGGTTTTCTGGAAAAACTGCGCAAGATCACGCAGGACACTGGCGCTTTGTTGATTTTGGACGAAGTGATGAGCGGCTTTCGGGTGGCCCAAGGGGGCGCGACGGAGTTGTACGGTATCGCTGGTGATCTGACGACGCTGGGCAAGATCATCGGCGGCGGGTTGCCGGTTGGGGCATTTGGCGGGCGAGCGGAGATTATGGATTGTCTGGCGCCGACAGGGCCGGTGTATCAGGCCGGGACGTTATCCGGTAATCCGCTGGCAATGGCAGCTGGGGTGGCGACGTTGGAGGCATTGTTTGGGGCAGGGACGGATCGCCGGGCCGTCCGTTCCCCCAACGACGCGGCGCGCCCGGCGGTCGCGCCCTACCAACGACTCGAACGGCTCAGCGCAGCTTTGGGTGATGAATTGAAACAGATTGTGCCCGGTCACCATGCGCGGATCGGCTCCATGTTTTGCGTGTTTTTCACGGACGGGCCCGTGGTGGATTACGCCTCGGCCAAGAAAAGCGACACTAGGAAATATGCGAAGTTCTTCCACGCGATGTTGGAACGCGGTGTCTATCTCGCGCCGTCGCAGTTTGAGGTGGGCTTCCTGTCGCTGGCGCATACGGAGGCGGACATCGAACAGACGATTCGAGTGGCGGCGGAGGCGGTGAAGGAATTGTGATTGGTGACTGGTGATCGGTGACTGGTGATTGGAATGGAAAAAACGTATCGAGGTTTTGAGCAGTTGGAAGTGTGGCAGGAGGCGCGCCAGTTGCGGCGCGAGATCTACACGCTGACGAAGCGGCTGCCGCCGGAGGAGAAATATGTTTTGTTGCCGCAGATGCGGCGGGCGGCATTGTCGGTGACCAACAACATCGCTGAAGGGCATGGCCGGTATCATTCTCAGGAGAATGCCCAATTCCTGCGGCTGGCCAAACTTCTGGAGCAGTTGCGGGCACAGATCATCATTGCGGAACGATTGATCAATGGCTATATCCGGTACCTCTTGAATCAGAAAGCCGCCGCCGGGGTGCGCGAAACGCCGGCGGAATATCTGTCCGACCTTCAGTCACCGACCACCGATCACCAGTCACCGCCATGAAACTCGTCATTGCCGCCACCGGCGCTTCCGGGGCCATTTACACGCAGCGGTTGCTCGACAATCTCCGCGGGCACGAGGTGCATTTCATTGCGAGCCGGCACGCGCGAGAGGTGGCGGCCTTGGAATTGACGGGCGGATGGCGGGTGCCGCCGGACGTGATCCAGTATGAAGAAACCGGCTCGATGATGGTGCCGTTTGTCAGCGGGTCGGCTCAGTTCGAGGCGATGGCGGTCATCCCCGCTTCGATGGGAACGATGGGCCGGGTGGCCAGTGGCGTGTCGGACACAACGATTGCACGGGCGGCCGATGTGTTTCTCAAGGAACGGCGCAAATTGATTTTCGTGCCGCGTGAAGCGCCGTACAACCTCATCCACCTGCGCAACATGGCCGCATTGGTGGAGGCCGGCGCGGTGATCCTCCCCGCTTCGCCGTCGTTCTATTCGCGGCCGACGACGATTGAGCAATTGGTGGACACGATCATTGCCCGTGTGTTAGATCATTTGGGCGTGGCGCACTCGCTGAGCAAACGCTGGCCGAACGCCGAGTAAGATGAAACCGCAATTTCCCCATGCCTATGTGTTGAATGTGATGGCGGATGACCATCCCGGCATCGTCGCTGCGGTGACGCGCGCGGTCGGTGCGCGTGGCGGCAACATTGACGCGTGCAGCCAGACGGTGGTCGAGGGGTATTTCACCTTGATCATGGTGGTCAGTTTTGCAGAGCCGGTCGCGCCGGAACAGTTGGCGGCAGAAGTGCAGGGTGATCCGGCGAGCGGGTTT
>CALBCO010000266.1 GCA_937927265.1 uncultured Verrucomicrobiae bacterium
TGCGGCGCGAATTTGCCGCACGCAAGGGGGGCTTCTGCACTACACGCGTCTTGGTGCCGAGCGACCGCGTCGCCGCAACGACTTACACCTCTGAGCCCGCCAAACTTTCCAATATTTCACCAATGGCTGACGAACTTGGGCTAGCTGTTCTGTATTACAAGCGAGTTTGGGCGAGCGACTTCGTTTTGCAAGGACTTATACCGCTGCTGCAGCGCGAAATCACAACTTGCATCTTTCATATCTATACTACACGTGTAGTATAGATGTGAAATCTGGTATACCTTTGACCACGTCAATCGTTACAATGCAAATAGGTTGACGGAGTGAATGGGAGGACAGTAACGCAGGGCGACCCTTGCCCAATAAATCTTGTCTTGGTAGCGAGGCGACGGTCAGCCAAGATCAGTATTTTCTAAGGGTTTCCTCAATCCTGACTCATTAACGCGAGGAGGACCTGAATGAATGAGGGGCGATGGTCTTTCGACTCGCCTCACGCCTGCCACGCACCGCCACCCAAAGCGCCGCTGACGCCGCTCACTCCAAAACTGTTCAGGCCCCTGCGGGGCTTGGGGCCGACGCGCCAGCGTCTTGGAGTGCGGTGCAACAGCACCGCTTTCCCGTCGGTCCACTTCCGGAGACGATGGTCTCCGGGCGATTCACGCAGGTCGAGGCACAGACAAGAATGTCTGTGCCGCCGTCAACGTCTGACGGAAAGCGTGGTGTCGGCAATCATGCCGCTCATCGTCCAGAGGCAGGGGAAATGGAAGAGTTTGTCGTTCGATTCGATGTCCGGCGTAAAAGTCGGGTGACTCATGTCTCATGATGACTGGCCGCTGGGAAACCGTTCACCCAAAAGTGAAACTTTCAGTGGCGCGCTCATGATTCAGGTCCTCAATCGTTACGAGCAAACGTAACTTGACAGAATTTCCCTCTTGAGAACTCGGATCGAAGTCTGTTTCGCTGTCGTTAAGCAATTCATCAAAATCACCGCTCCAGGCGTATCGTAACGATTGAGGGAACATCCTTTTTGCGGGTTCATTGACATCTCGACTGGGTGACATATCATGCTCGTGTGAAACCACGTGTCCTCTTTCTCTGCACCGGCAATTCCTGCCGCAGTCACATGGCCGAAGGTTGGCTCCGCCATCTCGCCGGCGACCGCTTTGAAGCGCTCAGTGCC
The DNA here is from genome assembly GCA_937927265.1 of uncultured Verrucomicrobiae bacterium. Taxonomy (GTDB): domain Bacteria; phylum Verrucomicrobiota; class Verrucomicrobiia; order Palsa-1439; family Palsa-1439; genus CALBCO01. The sequence goes on from CALBCO010000266.1 coordinate 1,181, forward strand.
GGGGCCAAGCCGGCCGGTTACGTTCACCCACTCGCCATCAAGGCGATGGCGGAAGTGGGCGTGGACATCTCCCTACACCGGTCGAAATCCATTGATGAGTTTGCCGGACAACCGCTCGATCTGTTGGTCACGGTCTGCGATCACGCCCGCGAGTCCTGTCCGATGTACACCGGCGCGAAGCGGCAGGTGCACTGGGGGTTCGATGACCCGGCCCACGCGACCGGTACTGATGACGAGAAACTGGCGGTGTTTCGTCGCGTGCGCGACGAGATCCGGCAACGAATCCAGGCCTTCTTGGAGACCGGCCAATGAAAGACAAAGAATCAGTCCGGCAAGCTGTTCGTGCGGGCTACGGCGCAATTGCGCGCGACGGCGGTTCTTGCTGCGGTGCGGGGTGCGGTTGTGGCGGCGGCAATCTGGCGACGCAGATCGGGTACTCGACGGCAGAACTAAAAGAGTTGCCGGCGGGAGCGGACATGGGATTGTCGTGCGGCAATCCGACAGCGCTGGCTTCACTGAAGCCGGGCGAGGTCGTGCTCGACTTGGGCAGCGGCGGCGGGCTCGATATGTTTCTTGCCGGGCGCAAAGTCGGGAAGCGGGGCCGGGTGATTGGCGTGGACATGACGCCGGAGATGATCGCCAAGGCACGGCGCAATATCCCCGCGTCCGGCCTAGCCAACGTGGAGTTCCGCCTCGGCGAGATCGAGCATCTGCCGGTCGCAGACGCATCGGTGGACGTGGTGATTTCCAATTGCGTGATTAACCTGTCGCCGGACAAACCGCAAGTGTGGCGCGAGATTGCCCGCGTGCTCAAGCCGGGCGGGCGCGTGGCGGTGTCGGATTTGGCGTTGTTGAAGCCGTTGCCGGCTGGAGTGACCAAGATGGTGGAAGCTTTGGTGGGTTGCGTAGCCGGGGCGGCGCTGGTGAAGGACACCCGGCGCATGTTGCGGGCGGCCGGGTTGACCGACATCCGGCTCACGGCGAAACCGGATTATGTGCGGGCGATGACTGGGTTCAACGACCCGTTGTACCGAAAAATTGTCTGGCATCTGCCGTCCGGCCAGCAACTCAGCGACTATATTACGAGTCTGGAAGTGACGGCGCGCAAACCGAGGAGATGAACCTGATCCCCGTTAAGCCGCGGGGTGGGGATGAAGCCGGCAACAAGAACCACTACCTGACCAAGCGGTCAACGTTGCACACATAGATCAAACCGTAACGGCCAACGATAACAAGAATGGTGTTGACAGGCTTTCTTCGTCCTCTATATTTCGCCAATCATCGAAATATGAACCGGCCCATGAATTCCATTGTGGCGGTGTTGAAGGCGCTGAGCGACCCGAACCGATTGCGCGCGCTGTACGCGCTGCGCCTGGGCGAACTCTGCGTCTGCCAGTTGATCGCCCTGCTGGAGTTGGCGCCCTCCACGGTCTCCAAACACCTGACGATCTTGCGCAGCGCGCGCCTGATCGAAAGCCGCAAGGAAGGGCGTTGGATTCATTACCGGCTGTCGAAAGCATCGCCCATGAGCAAGGTCGTGGCCTTGTTGTTCGACGAACTCGAACAAACCACGGAAATGGCCGACGACGAGAAGCGGCTGCAACAAATCTACAGCGAGAAGGTGGAAACACTTTGCCGCCGGCTGTTTTGCAAACCGGGACGCTGTTAACTGCACAGGAGTCATCCAATGAACCGTCAACTTGATGAACAAATGAAGGAATTGATCGCGATTGGCGCATCCATCGCGGCGCATTGCCAGCCTTGTCTGACCTATCATCTGGCGAAGGCACAGGAGTTGGGAATTGACGCCACGCAGATTCGCGCCGCCATGGACGTTGGCCACATGGTGGAAAAAGGCGCGATGTCCGCCATGCAATCGTTTGCGAAGACTGCGTTTCAAGCACCGGCCGGCAGCGGCGCGGCTTGTTGCAGTCCGGGCGCCAAAAGCTGTTGTTGTTGAAGCTCACAACCAAAAGAAAGATGCCCCATGAACCCATCGAATGAAGAACAAAAACCGGCCGACAATATGGAATTGCTGAAACAACAAGCTGCCGAATGCGGCGCGGGCTGTGCCTGTCACGCGGGCGGCACACCGGGAAAGGCGCGCTGGGTGGTGGGTGTCATTGTGCTCATTGCCGCCGGAGTCTTGGTGGCGCGAGCCGTCGTCAAGAACGGATCAGAAACAACGGCGAAGCCCGCCTCTGGATTTGCCGTTGCGGTTGCTGCAGAGAAACCGGCAACCAATACAGCATCGACCGTGGCCGCCAAAGAGATCGGCGGGCTGGCCGAACTGAACACAGTCGCTGCTAGTCTGGATGTCGTGTTTGTGTTTCTGCCCGGCAAGGCCGGCGCGGTCCCCAACGCCACAATGACGCAAGTTCAGGACGTGGCGCGCAAGATTGAAACGCAAGCCGGCGCCAAAATCGGCGTGTTCTCGCTGAAAACGAGCGCGCCTAAATATGAACAAATCGCGGAGCCACTGTCCCTGCCGGGTGTGCTTACACTTGTGAAAGGTGGAGGAATGGTTCCTGTCACGGGAGAAATCACGGAGACCAAACTGATTCAGGCTTTCGCGCGCGCCTCGAGCGCCGGCGGGTGCGGACCACGCGGGTGCAACTAGGAAATCGCGATGACCGAGTTGTTACAATGGACGATGGACACGCTGCAAGCGGCCAGCACGGGAGCGGCGGCGTTGCAGGACGACCTGCGACGTGCCTGTATCGAACCGTTTGTGTGGGGCATCAATCAGAGTTTTGCCAGAAGCGGCTCGCGCGATCCGTTGCTCGTGGCGCGCGGCGCGGACGAAGCGCCGTATATCCGGGAGGTTTGCGAGCGGTTTTCCCAGCGCACCGCGATTGTGTCGTGGGTCGCCGAAGAACCGGCCGGCTCCGGCAAACTGCAACAACTGTTCACGAAATAAATCAACTCAACCCCAATAAACACCATGAAAGAAAGCATCACCAAAAAACTGTCGTTTCTAGACCGGTATCTGACGCTGTGGATTTTCCTCGCGATGGGCATCGGCGTCGGCACCGGCTATCTCGTGCCGGGCGTCGAAGGATTCATCCACAAGTTTCAGGTCGGCACGACGAACATCCCCATCGCCATCGGGCTGATCCTGATGATGTATCCGCCGCTGGCGAAAGTGAAGTACGAGGAACTCGGCGACGTGTTCCGCAATTGGAAAGTGCTCGGCCTCTCGCTGGTGCAGAACTGGGTGATCGGCCCGATCCTGATGTTCTTCGTGGCGATCCTGTTCTTGCGCGGCTACCCGGAATACATGGTCGGCCTGATCATGATCGGCTTGGCGCGGTGCATTGCGATGGTGATCGTCTGGAACGAACTCGCCAAAGGCGACACCGAGTATTGCGCCGGGCTGGTGGCGTTCAACAGCGTGTTTCAGGTGTTGTTCTACAGCGTCTATGCGTGGGTGTTCATCACGATCTTGCCGCCGCTGTTCGGCTTGAGCGGTAGCGTGGTGAAAGTGACGATGGGGCAGATTGCCGAGAGCGTGTTCATCTATCTCGGCATCCCCTTCATTGCCGGCATCCTCAGCCGGATCATCGGGTTGAAGTGGAAAGGCCGGGAATGGTACGAGCGGGTGTTTATCCCCAAGATCAGCCCGATCACGCTGATTGCGTTGCTGTTCACGATTCTGGTGATGTTCAGTCTCAAAGGCGAACTCATCGTGAAGATTCCGCTCGACGTGGTACGCATCGCCGTGCCGCTGTTGATTTACTTCGTCGTAATGTTCCTCATCAGCTTCTGGCTCGGCAAAAAGATGGGCGCGGATTATTCGAAAACCACGACGCTCTCGTTCACGGCCGCCAGCAACAACTTCGAGTTGGCCATCGCCGTGGCGGTGGCGGTGTTCGGCATTAATTCCGGTGCCGCCTTCGCTGCCGTCATCGGCCCGCTGGTCGAAGTGCCGGTGTTGATCGGGCTGGTCAACGTCGCGCTGTTCTTCCAACGCCGGTATTTCGGCCACGAGGTGCCGCCCGTTGACGAAACAATCATCGCCGCCGGTCAGGAAGCCTGCCCGGCCCCGAAAACCCTCAACCGCTAAGGAGGTCCACCATGTTCACCAAAATCATTGTTGCCACTGATCTCTCCCCGGCATCGGATCGCGTGATCGGCTGCTTGCGCGGTCTGAAACCGCTCGGCGCGCGTCAAGCCGTGCTCGTTCATGCGCTCGGCCTGCGCCATTTGGATGTGATGAAATACGAATTGGCCCGGTTGGCTGAACCGCGCCTCGCCCAGCAGAAAGCCGAACTGGAAGCGGCCGGCTACGAAACCACCATCGCCATCGCGCCCGGCATTCCCGAATTGGAAGTCAACCGCATCGCTGCCGAACAACGGGCCTCACTGATTGCCGTCGGCTCGCACGGCTCGACGTTGGCGCGCGAAGTCCTCATCGGCGGTGTGGCGTTGGCCATCCTCCACCGCGCCATGGTGCCGGTGTTGGTGATGCGGATTCGGATTACCGAGCAAAACCACGCGGCCCAATGCGAAGCCATCTGCGGCGATTTCACCCAACACATCCTCTATCCGACGGACTTCTCGGACGATGCCGAGCACGCTTTCCGGTATCTGGAAGCCATCGTCAAGGCCGGAGCGAAACGGATCACGCTGTTGCACGTGCAGGACAAAGCGAAAATTGACCCGCACCTCAAACACAAGCTGGAAGAGTTCAACCGGATTGACACCGAACGGCTCGAACGCCACCGCGACGCGCTCCTGAAACTCGGCGCGGCGGAAGTGAACATCGAATTGCCCTTCGGCTCGCCGGTGCAGGAAATCCTGCGCGTTGCCCGCGACCGCAACGTGTCCGAAATCGTCATGGGCAGCCGGGGACGCGGATTCATCGCCGAAGTTTTCCTCGGCAGCGTCAGCCACCAGGTCGCCCGTCACGCGACGGTCCCGGTCCTGTTCGTGCCGGCCGTGCGCGGGTAGCAATTCATCGAGTTGGGGCGTATGCTCCGGCAGAGCAGAAAGGAACCGACCGATGAACAGCGCGAATTCTGCCGGACCGGCGGCCCCGTACGGGGGCGCAGACAGCGGCGCGCCCGGCGGTTGCGCCCGACTCACGACAATGCAACTGCGGGATCTAGGATGAAAGGAGGATGCCGTGGAACACACCACCGTCATCGTCGTCGGCTTGTTCGTGTTGGCGCTGGTGTCCGGCATGTTGGGGTTGGGCGTGGCGTTCGCCGCCGTGCCGTTCCTCGGTTTGTTCTTCGCGGACCTCGTCCATCAAGTCCAGCCGCTCAGCCTGCTGCTCAACGGTGTGACGGCGTCGTTCTCCGCCATCGGGTTTGCCCGCAGTAAACTGGTGGATTGGCGGCACGCCCTGCCGCTGGCCACCGTCACCACCCTCGCCGCACCGTTGGGCGCGTGGGCGGCGCAAGTCATTCCCCAGTTGATCATCTGGTGCCTGTATTTCGTGGCGGTCCTCTATCTGGCCTACCGGCTCTTCCAACCGGCCCGGCAAGGCTGCGGGCATCCCCGTCTGAAACTTGTGTTGCTGCTGTCCGTGCCCATCGCCATTGCGTCGGGCTTGCTGGGCGTGGGACCGGGATTCCTGTTGCTGCCGACCATGATCCTGTTGTGTTACGAGCCGAAACACGCCGCCGCGATCACAGCGGTCGCCGTCACGCCGCCCTCCTTCTCGGCGCTCGTGCCGCATCTGGCCACGGCGCACTGGGACGCCCCGCTGACGGTCTCGTTGCTCGTGGCGGGCGCGGTCGGATCTTTCCTCGGCGCGCGGATCACGAGCCGCTGGTTGCCGGGTGCGCGCCTGAAACAACTGTTCGGCGTACTGATCGTGCTGACGACGGCCTACAAAATTCTCACCCTGCTGCGGTGACCTGCATCGGCAGGGTCTTTCCCCGTGAGATGTCTCAAAACAGCATGGATCCGGCAGCCCGGTCAGGTCGGATCGCCGGGGCGACCGCTTCCGCACCACATCACAGCAGCCAGAAGCGGTGGTTCATGATGGTCGCCGCGCGGTTTTGGAGTGCGCCGCGGCAGCGGCGCTTTGGATGGGAGGGGCGCGGGCAGGCATGGGTGACGCGCGAGGATGGGGCCGGTAGCCCGCCGGCTAACGCAAAACCGGGGTTGACAGTTTCAACCCTTACAGGTATATACCCACATCGGAATATGAAGTTGACGGCCATCTATGAATGTTTGTGCGATGAGACGCGGTTGCGGATCGTGCATCTGCTGACACACCGGCCGCTGTGCGTGTGTCACGTGCAGGACGCGCTCAAGCTGCCGCAGGTCGCGGTGTCCAAACATCTCGCCTATCTGCGCCGGCACGGACTAGTTGAGGCGCGACGGCATCAGCAGTGGATGATCTACTCGCTGCCGGCCCATCCGCCGCCGGAACTGGAGCGACAGTTGCGCTGCCTGGAAGAGTCCGCGCCGACGCAGCCGATGTTCGGGCAAGATTTGCGGCGACTGGAAACACTGGCGGATTGTTGCCAGTGGGTCAGCGCGGCGTTGCGCGACGCCAAACCCGTCAATGGCCGAAAACCGGTCGCCAGGACCACATGACGATGGGAGAAAGAAAACATGATGACGTATGAATATCTCTGTCAGAAATGCGGCAAACCGTTCGAGGTGCGCGCCTC
>CALBCO010000267.1 GCA_937927265.1 uncultured Verrucomicrobiae bacterium
CCAGCCCACATCCCCAATCCCGGTGCCCAGAGCTTTGGCAGTGGCTTCTTTCGCCGCAAACCGTGCCGCAAAGTGCAGTTCGGGGAACTTCATACTCTGGCAATACGCCACTTCTCCCGGCAGAAACACCCGCTGCAGAAACCGCTCGCCAAACTTCGCCAGCGACTGCCGGATCCGCTCCGTCTCCACGATGTCAATACCAATGCCGAGGATGTTCATTGCGGGTTCAGCAACGACAACATTTCGTCCACCGCCGTCCGCAGCCCCACGAACACCGCACGGCTGATGATTGAATGGCCAATGTTCAACGTCTCCAAATGCGGCAACTGATGCATTCCGGCTACATTCCGATAGGTCAGCCCATGCCCCGCATTGACCCGCAAGCCTAAGTCATGCGCCAGCGCAGCCCCGGCCACCAGTTTCTTCAACTCCGCCGTCGCCGCGCGCTTGGTGCCGGCGTTGGCATAGCGGCCAGTATGCAACTCGACATAATTCGCCCCGACGTCCGCCGCGGCGCGCAACTGATCCGATTCGGCGTCCACGAACAAGCTCACCACAATTCCCGCTCGTTGCAATCGGGCAATGGTTTTGGTCAGAGACAGCGCCCCGCCCCGAACATCCAAGCCACCTTCCGTGGTGACTTCCTGCCGTTTCTCGGGTACCAGGCAAACCTCGTCGGGCTTGAGCTTCACGGCGATGCGGACCATCTCCGGCGTATCGGCCATTTCGAGATTCAACCGTGTCCGCACACGTGGGCGCAAGGCCCAGACGTCCCGATCCTGAATATGGCGGCGGTCTTCCCGTAGATGAACCGTGATGCCGTGCGCGCCAGCCGCTTCAACTTCGGCTGCCGCCAGCAACAGATCGGGTTCCGGTCGGGCTCCGCTCGGCGCGCCACGATAGCGCGACTGCCGGATCACGGCCACGTAATCAATATTGACGCCTAGTTGCAACATGGCGACAGGGTACACGGTCGGCGCGTGCCCGGCAATAGCGCCGGTTGACAAAGAGTGCCGCATCTCCGACGTTGGCCCAGCCAAAACAGGAAAGGAGTGCAAACATGAAAAGCAAAATGAAACGTGGCGGTATGATGGTCACCGGGCTGGCGCTGTTGTTGGCGACTACCGGCTGCGTCGCTACGGGCAGAAGCACGCGCTGGGGCGCGCCGCGGTTGAATCTGGCGGACGTGGAGTTGACTCGTGCCGACCTCGTGGTCCTACAGCCTGTGGCGGGGAAGTCCAACGAGCAAGGCTTCTTGTTGGGTTTGATCAAGGTCATTGACGGCAACAAAGTCGAAGTGCTCGGTTTTCCATTCTTCAAAGACCAGACCGCGCGGCTGCCGGGGATGCGCGGCTACTTTCCCTGCGGCAGCAAACTGGAAAGCCGCGCCTACTACAAGGCACTCGCCGCCGCGCCGGCCGCCGACGCCATTGTTGAACGCAGTGTGACCCTCGAACGGTTTGTCCTGCCGGTGTTGTATTCCTGCAAGACGCTGACCTATCAGGGCAAAGCCGTGCAACTCAAAGCCGAGTAGAACTGGCTTTTCCCAGACAGCGACCCTCGTATGCACTCGGCGGCTCTCGCGGACCAGTGCCGACAGGAATGTCTGTGTCACCTTCAACAGACGGAAACTCTGGTGTGAGAGACGATGCCTCGCATCGGGTCCATGCGGGGGGACTTCCACCACTATGGTACAAGCGGGCTGATCAATGTGTCCCCAGCTTTGACTTTCTGCGGGTTTGCGGCGATACATCTGGCCCAAGTGAAAGTCAGTTTCGTTTACCCCAGATTCGAGAAGTTCCTCGATGCCAGCCCGGAGTTGGACGGGCAACTTGTGGACTATTTCCTTGGCGATTTCACCACGCCGCCGTCGCTCGGCATCCCGATCCTTGCCGCGAACACACCACCGGAGATCGAGATTGAACTCCTCGACGACAATGCCGGTGATCCAATTGACTTCAATGCGCCAACCGACCTCGTGGCCATCAACTGTTTCACCCCGCAAGCCACCCGCGCGTTCGAGTTGGCCGACCAGTTCCGCGAACACGGCAAGAAAGTGGTCATGGGCGGGTTGTTCCCGTCGTTCATGGCCGAGGAATGTCTGCAACACGCCGATGCCGTGAACATCGGTGAGGGGGAACCGACTTGGCGCGAGATTTTGCGCGACGCGCAGGCCGGTCAACTCAAACGCAAGTACATTGGCGGCATGAAGACCGATTTGAGCGCCACGCCACACCCGCGTCGCGACATCTTCTACAGCAAGACATCCTACGACTGGGACGAAGACCTCGTCCAACTCACCCGCGGCTGCATCTATACTTGCGGAATGTGTTCACTGCCGGCCCAAATGGGCAGCCGGATCCGCTTTAAACCCATCGAGCGTGTCGTTGAGGAACTCAAAACGTTGAAATTCGAGAACGTCTATCTCGCCGACGACACATTGTTCTTCGAGCAAAACAAGATCCGCGACTACGCCGTCAGGCTGTTTGAGGCCGTCGCGCCGCTCGGCAAGAAGTTCTTCGTCTCCTCCACGATGGCGTTGAACACAGATAAGACCTTCCTCGATCTCGCCGCCCGCGCCGGTGTGAAGAATTTTTACTGCACGATGAACGTGGACCCTCTCTCCATCAAAGCCCTGCAGGGCAGCCAGCGCGAACGACAGGCGCTGGCCGACCTCGTCAAGGCACTGGAAGACCGCGACATCCGTTTCTTCGGCTCCTGCGGTCTGGGACGTGACTGGGACGACACAAGCATTGCCGACCGGATTCTCGACTTGTTCGACTTTGCCAATATCCGCACCGCCGAGTTTTTCATCTTTACTCCCTACCCCGGCTCGGTGCACTGGGAACGGTTGGAACGGCAAAACCGGATCATAGACCGTACGTGGAAACACTACAACGGCGCCCACGTCGTTACGCGCCCCCTCAAGATGACCGCCGACCAATTGCGCGAGCAGCACATCAAAGTCTGGCGCGAGTTTTACCGTCGGCAGAAGGAACGCCACATCACATACCTCGAACCCGCTACCTTCCATGGCGACACCAAAGTCATCGGCAAACCGCTCCAACGCCGCTCCATCACCGGCCAAGCGGCCATTACCGGCCTTGGCTTCTTCTCGCCTATCGGTCACGACGCCGCCACCGTCACCGACGCTCTCCGTCATGGCCGTCACGGCATCGGCCCCATCCAGCGTTTTGCCGGCACTCCGTTCGCCAACCTGTGGGCCGGTGAGGTGAAACATTTCGACCCGCATCAGTGGCTCACCGATGCCGAGATCAAGAAATTCGAGGACCCATACTTGCTCATGGCCATCGCCGCCGCCCGCCGAGCCATCAAGGATGCCGGCCTGCCGTGGGACGACCGCGTCATCAAACCGAACGTTGCCCTCGTGCTCGGCACCTGCAACGGCGGCCTCGCCTCCGCCGAGGCCGAGTACGCTTGGAAACACGGTAAAGCCTCCCGTCCCTTCGACGAAATGATGAATCTCGAATCACAACTCTACGGATTCGGCAAAGCGTTGGCCGACGCGCTCGGCGTGGGCGGCGACGCCTGGGTAGTCAGCACCGCCTGTTCCGCCACGACCGGTGCACTCGCCCTCGCCCAACGCCTCATCAATTTCGGCTACTACGACATCGTCATCGTCGGTGGCGCCGATGTACTCTGCTTGGCCAATCTCTCCGGTTTTGACGCGCTCAAAGTCACCTCAGCCGGCCGCACCTCGCCGTTCTCAAATCCG
>CALBCO010000268.1 GCA_937927265.1 uncultured Verrucomicrobiae bacterium
GAAATACGATCTCGGCAAAGGCACGATCCTTGACGTGCTCGACGCCCAGTCCGCGTTGCTCGATGCCCAGACCAACTATTACCGGGCACTGGCCGACCTGCACATTGCCCGCGCCAGCCTCGCCTTGGCGACCGGAGCGCAACCATGAAGCGCAATCTGCTCAATTTCATCGTGGATGCCGTCACCGCGCTGGTCATGTTCGGGATGATTGCCACGGGATTGGTGATCCGGTTTGTGTTGCCGCCCGGCAGCGGCCGGTGGCGGTCGTTGTGGGGCTGGGGCCGGCATGACTGGGGCGACGCTCATTTCTGGCTCGCGGTGGCCGCCGGCGTCGTATTGATCGTGCATGTCGCGCTGCACTGGCCATGGGTGTGCGGCATGGTGTTGCGGCTGTGTAGTCGCGGACCGGGCGCGATACAGCAAACCCGTCCCTTGCGGCGCAACCTGGCCGGCGTTGGATTGGTGGCCTTGCTGATTTTGTTATTTGCCGGCTTCGTTTCGATCGCGCGGACAAATGTCGTGGAGACCGGCAACCGCTCTGACCGCCCGCGCCCGGCGGTCGCGCCCTACTACCATGAATAAACATCTAATCAAAATTATCATCGTCGTTCTCGTCATCGCGTCGGGTTTCGGCGTGTGGAAACTCATCGCGGTGCACCGCGCCGCACTCGGCGCGGCGGGCGCGCCGACGGCGAAGCCGGCGGCTTTGGTCCAGGTGGCCAAGGCGGAGCGGCGCGATTTGACGCGGACGCTGACCTATACCGGCTCCGTCGAGCCGGTGAAGGTGGCGCGAATGGCGTCGCCGGCGGAAGGACCGATCGTGAAATGTTCGGTCCGCGAGGGCGACGTGGTGAAGCAAGGGCAGGTGTTGGCGCAGGTGGGCCGCAGCCGGATCGCGGAGACGGGGCTGGTGGCGGCAAATGAGGAGTTGCGGCGGCAGCAGTCGGAGTTTCAGCGCGTGGAGCAACTGGTCAAGAGCGGTTCGTTGCCGGGCGAACAGTTGGACGCGGCGCGGGCGAATCTGAAACGCGCCGAGGCGCAGGTGGCGGCGATGGAGACCGGCGCGAGCGATTACGAGATTGCCGCGCCGTGGGACGGCGTGGTGTCCAAGGTGTGGATTGCCGAGGGGAACTATGTCGCGCCGCGCGCGCCGTTGGTCGAGTTGTACGATCCGGCCAGTCTGCTCATCCGCGTATCGGTGCCGGAACAGCACGCCCTCGCGGTGCATGCCGGGCAAACGGTGACCGCGAGGTTGGACGCCTATCCCGGTCGCCGGTTCAACGGCCGGATCAGCCGGGTGTATCCGGAGTTGGAACGGGCCACGCGCACGGTGACGGCGGAGGTGGTGGTGCAGGAGGAGGTTCGCTTGTTGAGCGGGATGTTCGCGCGGGTGGATGTGGCGGTCGAAACGGTCCGCGACGCGGTGGTGGTGCCGGAGAGCGCGTTGGTGGTGTTGCCGAACGGGGACACGATTGCGTTTGTGTTGGACGGCGAAACGGCCCGGCGCCGCAAGGTGACGACCGCGCTGGAAGCCGGCGGGTTGGTGGCGGTGGCCAGCGGGATTCAGGGCGGCGAACAGGTCATCACGCGCGGCCATGACGCGCTGAAGGACGGCGCGCCGGTCAAGGTCATGGGCGCGAAACCCAAAGTCACCGGCAAGGACCAACCAGCCTCATGAAGATCACCAACCTCAGCCTGAAACGCAAAGTGGCCGTGACGGTGCTGACCGTCGCCGCCATCGCGTTGGGCTTGTTTTCGCTGCCGCGGTTGAGCGTGGATTACCTGCCGAAGATCACCTATCCGATGGTGAAGATTCACGTCTGGTGGCGCGGCGCGACGCCGGAAGAAATCGAGTCCAACATCGCCGATCCGCTCGAACGCGCCATGGCCACGGTGGACAACCTCGACTACCTCGACGCCTCCTGCATCGAGGGGATGTACACATTGCTGGTGAACTTCCGCTACGGCGTGAACGTGGACGTGGCGTATCAGGATGTCATGGCCATCATGGGCCGCGTCAACCGGCTGTTGCCGCCCGACATTGATCCGCCGGTGGTCATCAAGGCCGACCCGTCGCAGTTGCCGGTCATGGAAGTCACGCTCGCCTCCGATCAACGCAGCCTCGTCTGGCTGCGCGACTGGGCTGACAACTGGCTGGTGGACCGGCTCAGCGCCGTGCCCGGCACGGCCGGCGCGGAAGTGGTCGGCGGCGTGCAACGCGAGATCCGGGTGCATCTCGATCCAGATCGGCTGACCGCCTTCGGCATCTCCCCGGACAAGGTGGCGGCGGCGTTGCGCGACGAGAACCGCCAGATTTTCGCGGGCCGGGTCACGCTCGAAACGCGCGAGATCATCGCGCGGACGATGGGCGAGTTCGAGAGTCTCGACGAGATTCGTGACACGGCAGTGGCCCGCGGCCCGAACGGCGCGTTGGTTTATGTGCGCGATGTTGCCACCGTCGAGGACGCGCACGAGGAGTTGCGCGTCAACACCCGGTTCAACGGTCGTCCCTGCGTCAAGGTCAACGTCCTCAAACAGGCCGAGGCGAACACCGTCGAGGTCGCGCAGGCGGTCAAGGCCCGGCTGGCGGTGTTGCGGCCGGAAATCCCGGCCGACATTGAGTTCGGCGTGGTGGAGAACCAGGGCGATTACGTGCGCGGCGCGATTCTGAGCGTCCGGGATTCGGCGGTGCTGTCCGCGATTCTGGTGGTGCTGGTGGTGTATCTGTTTTTGGGGCACTGGCGACAAGTGGCGGTGATGCTGGTGGCGTTGCCGGTCACGTTGTTGGCCAATTTCTTCGTGATGTACGTGGCGGGATTTTCGCTGAACTTGTTCTCGCTGGGCGGACTGGTGGTGGCGTTGGGCGTGATTCTCGACAACTCGATTGTCGTGCTGGAGAACATCACCCGGCTCAAGCATCAGGCCGAAACACTCCACCATGACGAAGGTCAAAACTTCGTCGTCACCGGCACGGCGGAAGTCGGCCCGGCCATTGTCGCGGCGACGCTGACGTTTCTGGGTATTTTCCTGCCGTTCCTGATCGTGCCGGGACTGGCCGCGCTGTTGTTCAAGGAACTGATCCTGGTGATTGCGTCCATCGTGCTGCTCTCGTTGTTGGTGGCGGTGACGCTCACGCCGTTCCTGACCGACCTGCTGGTGGCGCGGGCGCATCCGCGCGGACGCGGCCGGGGGGTGGCGGCGGCGTTCGACTTTTTGGTGGATCGGATAACGGCGGGCTACGCCGAGGTGCTCGGCCGCGCGCTGCGGGCGCGGTGGGTGGTGATTGTGGTGTTCACGGTGTTGTTCGCGGGCGGATTCTGGTTGGCCAAACAGACCGGCTCGGAGTTTTTGCCAAAGGTGGATGACGGCCGGGTAATGGTGAAACTGAAAATGCCGGCGGGCACAGCGGTGGGCGAAACCGACCGGATTTTGGGGCTGGTGGAGCAGCAGGTGGCCGGGTTGCCGGAAATCCAGAGCGTGTTCACGATGGCCGGTGGGCGCGTCTGGGGATTGGCCACGTATGAGATCGCGCAGGAAGGCGAGGTGGACATCCAACTCGTGCCCAAGAGCGAACGCGCGATCAGCACGGAGGCATTCGTCGAAAAGATCAAACCGCTCGTCCGCAAAGCGATGGCGCCGGGCGCGAAGTTGCCGGTCATGCAGATGAAGATCAAAGGCATCCGGCAGATCGGGTTGCAGGACGTGGAGGTGAAAGTGCAGGGATCGGAAATCATGCCGATCTACGACTTCGCCAAACAGGTCGCCGCCAGACTCGGCGAAACGCCGGGCTTGAGCGGCGTGAACATCTCGATGGACATGACCAAGCCCGAATACCGGGTGTATGTGGATCGCGCCCGCGCGTCGGCGCTGGGCATTCCGGTCGGCAAAGTGGCGTCCACGTTGCGGGGGTTGATCGGCGGCGTGGTGTCCACCGAATACCGCGACCGGGGCGAATACTATGATATTCGGGTGATGGTGCCGGAACCGAAAGTCGCGTCGAAGGAAGACCTCGAAAGCCTGATTTTGGAATCGCGCGACGGCCGCGCCATCCGGGTCCGCGATTTGGCTGAAGTGCGGCGCGCCGTTGGCCCGGTGGAAATCGCGCGCGAGAACCAGATCAAACAGGTCATCGTCCGCGCCGATGCAGCCGGCGTGAGCGTGGGCGAGGCGATTGCCCGAGCGGAAGCCGCCGTGGCCGCGCTGGAACGACCGGCGGGCGTTAGTTTTGCGATGGGCGGCCAGGCGCAGATGATGGCAGAGAACCGGCGGACCATGACGCTGATCCTTGGTTTTGCTGTGTTGTTCGCCTATGTCGTGTTGGCGATCCAGTTTGACTCGTTCCTGCTGCCGCTGCTGGCGATGATCAACATCCCGTTCGCGCTGACCGGCGCGTTTGCCGCGTTGTATCTGTTTCAGATTCCGATCGGCGTCACGGTGATGATCGGGATGGTGGTGATGATGGGCGGCATCGCCTCGCAGGGCGTCGTGTTGCTCACGTTGACCGAGGAATACCGGCGGGACGGCCTGACGCCGTGGGACGCGGTCCGGAAGGCCGCGCCGATCCGGTTGCGCCCGATCCTGATGACCCAGTTGACCACCGTGCTCGGGTTGTTGCCGCTGGCGCTGAACCTCGGCGAAGGCGGCGACATGCTCCAGCCGATGGCCATCGCGGTGATCGGCGGCCTGCTGTACTCGCTGTTGCTGACGTTGCTCTTCCTGCCTGCGGTTTATGCAGTGGCAGTCAAACACAAGGAAAAAGTAGAAAGATGAACACCAAAACCTGTATCCGATGGGTGGCAGTGGTGATGTTCGCGGTCACGAGTTTTGCCGATTCCCCCGTCAAACCCACCGTCGGCATCTGTCCGCCGTTCCCGCTCAGGGACGAGGCCGGCAACGTGATTGATCCGGTGCGCGGCATCAACACCAACGTCCCCTACTCGCCCCGGCAGACCTGCGGCACAACCGGTTGCCACGATTACAACAAGATCACCGAAGGCTTCCATTTCCAACAGGGCAAAGGCGAAGCCGTGCCGGCCGACATGACGGCGCGGTACCAGTGGGTCACCTCGCCCGGCAATTACGGTGGCACGTGGTGTTCGCCCGCGCCACTCTACCGGTATCTCGCGCCGAAAACCAATGCCTCGCCGGTGACGATTGACATGACCTCGGCGACGTTTATTACGTCGGGCTGCGGCAAATGTCATCCTGGCGGCGGGCCGCTCGAATACGACCGCGACGGCAAACGCTACGATCTCTGGATGGCCGACCCGGCTAGTGGTTTGACCCCCGGCGGCGATAACAACTTCGACGGGGATTACTTCAAAGCGCGTTGGTCGCAGACCGGGGTGATCGAAGCCGACTGCCTGATTTGCCACTCGCCAGCCTATGACCTGAAGAAACGCAATAAGCAACTCGACAATCTCAATTTTCGCTGGGCGGCGACCGCGGGTGCCGGCTTCGGTACAATCAAGGGCGCCGTGGCCAAGGACGAAACACCGATCGTCGCGTATGACCCGGCGCGATTCGATGAGAAAGGTAACGTCAAGGTGCAGATCGTCGCCCAACCGCGCAACGAAGCCTGCCTCGCCTGCCACGCCCAACCCGGCTGGAAGAAACGCGGCGCGGATTATCGGGCGCGCACCGATGTCCATCTCCGCGCGGGGTTGCGCTGTGTGGATTGTCACCCCGCCGGCAGCCGGGCGGATGACCCGCGCATCCGCGGCAAGGAAGTGCACCAGTTCGGCAAAGGTGACGATCCCGGCGGACGGGTGCGTGATGACCTCGACAATACCGTGCGCACCTGTACCACCTGTCATGACACCGGCAAGTTCGGCGCGCCCATCGCCTCCCATCCGTGGTTGCCGCCGTTGCACCTCGAGAAGATTGCTTGCCAGACGTGTCACACACCGGAAAAACTGGTGATGCCAATCCAAGTACAGGCTAGTGACGTGTTCAACACGGACCCGTGGATTGATCCCGGCATGAAACAGCTTTGGACGTTCTACGGTGTGGATGGCCGCTACCGGAATCACTACGGCCTACTCAACGTGATGGGCTACGACGACAAACCGACCGAACGTTTCCGCCCGGTGCTGGCACGTTACAAGGGCAAGATTTATCCAGTCAACCGCATCCACTCCGCGTGGCCCGGCATCGAAACACCCGGCCAGCCCGGCCTGATGCAGCCGCGTCCGCCTGACATTGTGGCGATGTGGAAAGCGCACCGCGAAGACCCGACCAAGTATCCCGAACTCGCGGCGATCAAAGACGACAACGGTGACGGCCACATCGAGATCAACCGACCCGAAGAAATTGACGCGCTCATCACGGCGGTCGCCCGTCATCTCACAACGGTCGGCTACGACTTGGCCGACAAGCGCGTGGTTTGGGTCTCCGGCGACCGCGTCTATTCCTCCGGCACAGAGTTCCGCGTGTTGGACAAAAAAGAATGGGAAGCGACACCGTATGCGAACGTTCATAAATACAATCACGACATCGCGCCCGCCTATGCCGCGCTCGGCGCGAAAGGCTGCACCGATTGCCACTCGCACCAGAGCAGTTTTTTCGCCGCCAACATCCTCGACCGGCAGTTTGATGAACGGACAGGACAGCCGCGTTGGATTGCGCAGGCGTCCATCCTCGGTTTCTCACCGCGCGCCGTCTGGTGGAGTGCGACACGCGAGGAATACATCAAGCCGGCCTCCTATGCTCTGCTCGCGCTGGTGGTGGGGATGATTGTGTTGCTGGCATTGCGCGGGGTGGCGTTGCGGCACAGCACGCTCTCGCCAGTCGCGTTGACGCGGCTGTCGTGGATTGTGCTGGCCGGGTTGGTCGTGGGCGGCGCGATTGTGGCGTTCTCGCCCGGTTTGGTTGAATACATGACCGTGCGCCGGTTTACGCTCGACGCCGCGCATTTTGCGGTGGGCTGCGGCGTGTTGATTTTGGCGGTGGTGTTGGCGCTGCAACATCCTAGCAAAGTCGCCACCCAATGCACCCCCCCCGCGTTGGCCGGCATCTTATGGGTGCTGATCGCGTGGACTGGTTTGTGCGGCGCGTTGATTTTGCTGAAACCCGGCTGGCTCGAAGCGCTCGTGCGTTTTGCGTACAGCGGTTTTGATGTCGGTTTGTTGCTGCTGCTGGTGGTGGCTGCGATTGATCTGGGCCGACGGTTGGCCGGCATGCCGTGCCCGGCAAAACCGGCAGGAGGGTGCTGCTGAGATGGGGATGTGCCTTCAACCCGTCGAACAGCCCGGCGGTCTGTCCCTACCAGCGATTGGTCGGGCCGTTGGTAGGGCGCGACCGCCGGGCGCGCCGAGGCGTTTGCCCCTTGCCGGCGGACAGCCCGGCGGTCTGTCCCTACCGGTCTGGGAACCACACATACCGCCAATCCTCCGCCGCGCTCACCAAACCGGCGCGAACCGGGTTGTGCAAAATGTACTCGGTCTTGTCCCGCAAACTCTCCTCGCGCCGCAACCGATGCTCGAAGAAATCCCGTTGCCACGCGATGCCGAGTTGCTTGGCCGTCCATTCTTTCCATTGGGCGACAATTGCCATCATGGGTTTGCTTCCAACGGGAAACGAAAGGAGGGCGTGCGCGTGATCGGGCATCAGCAAAAACACGTGCGCATACCAGACGCGTTTCTCGTTGCGGAAGGCGAC
>CALBCO010000269.1 GCA_937927265.1 uncultured Verrucomicrobiae bacterium
GCCGCCAGTGGCAATCCAGATTTCGACAGTGACAATTCATCGTCGCAGGCCTACTCCCTTACAATTACGATCAATCAAGGCGACTCGATCAAGTTAGGCGGCCAGAACCAAACATGGGATTCTGGTTTCGGGACGTCTTCATTTCTGGAGTACCGGATTTCGCCTGACTTCAGTGGAACGTTCACCGCTATCAGCCTTCCCTACTGGAAGACCGAGGCAGGCAATGATTGGTGGGACACGGTTCTCGGTGGCGGCTCATTGACCGAAATCGGCGCAAGTTTAACCCCAGGGACGTACTTTTTGGAAATCTATCAACGTGCATTCCGCGATCCAAACACGGTGTACAAGAACGAAGCTGGCCAGAGCGGAAATAACTGGGAAGCTCGAATTGTGGTGATTCCTGAACCATCGAGCATTTTGTTGGTCATCAGCGGACTGGCTGGTTGGTTCTTCCTGCGTCGCCGTCGGTGAGTGCGCCTGACGTTGGGTGTTGACTCTCGCCCGCCCTGCCGAGTTGCGGGGCGGGCTTTTTTCCTGTAGAAAGCGCCATGCACATCATCAGTGGGCTGCTCTATTACGGTGTGGGTTGGCCATTGTTTTGGGTCATCTTGCGTTTGATCTTCCTCACCCGGATCACGGGCTTGGATCGCGTGCCCCGCCAAGGTGGCTTGCTGGTAGTCGCCAACCACATCAGCTTTGCAGATCCACCATTGCTGGCAGTCACGATTCCACGACGGGTGGATTTTATGGCGATGGTGGAAATCTTCCGCATCCCCGTTCTGGGCTGGTTAGCGACAGCCCTTGGCGCTTTCCCGGTCGACCGTTCTCGTGCTGATCATCGGGCCGCCCGTGAAGCCATCCGCCGGTTGCGGACGGGGTGCTGTGTCGCCTTGTTCCCAGAAGCCGGCATCCGGTTGAACGAGCAATCCGTGCTGGGGGGCAATCCGGTGTTCAAGCCTGGCGCGGGTTCCATCGCCTTGCTCGGGGGTGCCGCCATCTTACCCGCTGTGATCCGCGACAGTCGCAAGCCCTACCGGTGGCAAAACTGGTTTCGGCGCGAGACGATGCGCGTCACGTTCGGTTCTCCATTCTGCTTGTGGTTGCCGGATAGCCGTTCAGGTGACGAACGGCGGCAGGTGGCCCGCGCTGTGGTGCGCGAGCAGTTGTTGAATACCGTTGCGCTGGAGTGATGGTCTGCTAAGGTTAGCGCGTGCGCTTCATTCTTCTCAGTTTGTTGTTGGCCGCACTCCCGGCCGTGGCGAAGCCACCGCCACCATCGCGGGTGGTCTGGTTCACGTCGGCGGACGGCGTGCGGTTAGTCGCCACCTACTATCCGGTCGCCGCTGCGCTGGCACCGGCAGTGATTCTGGTGCCGGGGTTCAGTCAAGACCGGCAGAGTTGGTCTCAATTTGCCGTACGGTGCCAAACCAATGGGTTGGCGGCGCTGGCGCTTGATTTGCGCGGTCACGGCGACAGCACCCGACAAAGCGGACCACTGGGACTATTGACTCTCAACTACCGAGACCTCACCCCTCAGGATTTCCAATCCATGGCATTGGACGTTGAAGCCGCATTCACGTGGTTGACTGAGCAACCCGAAATCAACGACCAGCGCATTGCCGTGGCCGGCGCGAGCGTCGGGGCCAATGTCGCGCTTCGCTACGCCGCGCTCAACGACGAAGTGGCCGCCCTGCTTTTGCTTAGCCCGGGCCTCACTTACAAGGGCCTGCGCACCGACGATGTCATCCAGAAATATGGGCCACGCCCGTTGCGAATCGCTGTTGGTGTGGGCGATGCATTTGCTTATGAATCCTCCAAGCGGCTCATCGAAATCCGCCAAGAAACGTTCCCCGCCACCAAAGCCGAACGCGAATTGCTGGAGTGTCAGGGAGGACTGCACGGTACAATCCTGTTCGCCGGCATTTCCAAACTGGCGCCGGCGCTGGTGACCTGGCTGAAACAAGTCCTGTTCGGCACCCCATGATCCCGTTGCGCGACGAAAACCCGACGCGGACGTTCGCCGTCGTCACGCTGTTGCTGATCGTTGCCAACATCATCATTTTTGCCTACGAACTGACTCTCACCGCCGAACACCAACTCCACGCCCTGTTGGCCAGCTACGCGCTCGTGCCGGCAGAGATTCTGGCGGCTCCATCGTTGCCCGCCTACGGTACCGTGTTCACTTCGATGTTTCTGCACGGCGGCTTGCTGCACTTGGCCGGCAACATGTTGTACCTCTGGATTTTCGGCAACAACATCGAGGACGCAGTCGGGCATCTTCGGTTTGTGCTCTTTTATCTGTTGTGCGGTTTGGCGGCAGCCGCCACACACATCGCCATGCAACCGGAATCTACTGTGCCGACCATTGGCGCAAGCGGCGCTGTCTCTGGTGTGCTGGGCGCATATTTGTTGCTGTACCCACGGGCCAAGGTGCTGGTCGTAATTCCAATCTGGATTTTCCTGCGGTTCGCGTATTTGCCGGCATGGGTGCTGTTGATCGTCTGGTTTGCTTTACAATTGCTCAGCGGCTGGTGGACTGTCGGTAACCCACAAAGCGACGGAATCGCCTTTTGGGCACACATCGGCGGCTTCCTTGCCGGGCTGTTGCTGGTTCCCCTCTTTAAGAAGCGGCGGGTACGGCTGTTGCGGTAGCCGTCGGATTCAACCACAGCCGCACCAAGGAGTTGACCAGCACTGCCACACCCAACACCGCCAAAACCAAACTCACACTCCCCACAAAAACGCTGCCAGCGCCGAACAGATTCCGCTGCACCAACAGCGCCAGCGCCGTCAGCGTCGTCACAAACATGAAGACCATCGGAATCAAAATATACACCGCCCGGCGGCCCTGATGGCGTAGCCAAGTATAGACCACCAGCAACGCCAACGCGCCGAGCAGTTGATTGGTCGCGCCAAACGCCGGCCATATTGCCTTCCACGCAGGAATCGGCGTGCCCTGCGGTCCGGGAATCTCCACAAACACCATCACCGCCGGCAACAACAACGTCAGTCCCGTACTGAGCAACCGCCCGACAGTGCCCCGAAACTTCAGCAACTCCTCCAAAATAAACCGCGCCAGCCGAGTGCATGTGTCCAGCGTCGTCAACAAAAACGTACTGATCGCCAACAGGCCAAACGTCGTACCCACCTGCGGACTCACACCAAACACCCCAACGAACTTACCGATTCCCCCGGCAAAAATACTGACCGGCGTCTGTCCAGCAGCAGGCTTTTGCGCCAATATCATCACCGTCGCCAATGCCACCACAGCCAACAATCCTTCCGTCAACATCCCGCCGTAAGCAACGGGGCGAGCCGATTTTTCGTTGTCGAGTTGTTTCGACGTGGTGCCGGAGGCGACCATGCTGTGAAAACCACTGATTGCTCCACAGGCAACCGTCACAAACAACGCGGGGTACAACAGCCCCAATTGACCGTCGCTCCACCCGCGAAACATCGGATAGCTCACCGCGACCTGTCCCGTCATCCCGGCCAAGACGGCCCCCAACGCACCGCCCCCCAAGCTGGCGAACAACAAATAGGCCGACAAATAATCGCGCGGTTGCAACAACAACCACACCGGCAATACCGATGCCGCAAAGCAATAGCCCAACAGCAGCAAACTCCACGTGTTCTTGGCTGACCCCCCTACCGCTGGGATCAGGTCGGCCGTCAACGGCAATCGCAACCCAACCCACAGCGCAACAAACACCAATGGCACAAAGATCAACGACCCACGCGCCAGCGACAACCCAAACCGATAGATGGCCACCCCAAACAACACGGCCAAGCTGATGTACAACAGTGATGCTGTTGCCACCGCGCCGCCTTGTTCCACCGCTTCGTTTCCAGTCGGCACAAAACTCGTCGCCGTCAGATCAAGAAAAACAATGATGACATAGACCATCGCCACCCACGTGAAAATCAACAACATGTAGTAAGTGGCCGGACTCAGATAGTCGCGGCAAACCTGTCCAATCGAACGCGCCCGGTGCCGGACACTCGCCACCAGCGTCGCGTAATCATGCACACCGCCAATAAACACCGCACCAATCACAATCCACAACAGCGCCGGCAGCCAGCCGAACGCCAACCCGGCAATGATGGGCCCGACAATCGGGCCTGCGCCGGCAATGGAACTGAAATGATGCCCAAACAAAATGACTGGCCTGGTCGGCACGTAATCCACACCGTCGTTTTGCTTGTGGGCCGGCGTCGGCCGACGCAGATCCAGTTGGAATTTTCGTTCAAGAAACCCACCGTATAGCCGGTAGGCGGCCAGAAACATGCCCGCCGTCGCCAAAATCAGCAATGGCAAACTCATGACTTCATCGTTTCTCCCCAACACCAAGCCCGTGCCTCACACCCCGGCCTCACAAGAACTTCGCCACCAAGTTCGCGGCACCAAGCCCAGTGCGATGACGAACAATTGACTCGCCCCAAACAACATCAGCCACTTGAACGCGGCATCCATAAAACCGTAACTGTGCAGCCCGATGCCCAACATGTTCACCCCAAACCATGAAAATGCCGTGACAATATTACCGCCAATGGCCAACATCATCAAACCACGCTCACGGACAAGCCCAGCTCGTCGGGCGTGCAAGATGATCGCGTACCAAAGGACGATCAACAAGGCACCATTTTCTTTCGGATCCCACCCCCAAAACCGTCCCCATGATTGGTCCGCCCAAATACCGCCCAACACAGTCCCCACCACGCTGAACAACATGGCAAAACAAATCACCGCATAAACCATGCTCGCCAGCGCTCGACCCAGTGTGGTCTGACCAGCCGACAATACCAACAAGGGCGTGAACACGCCGAGCAGGATATACGCGATGGCGAGTCCCCCAGCCACAAACGCGGCGCTGTAGCCCAGCGTGATCGTAATGACGTGCGTTGCCAGCCAAAAATTCGTGTCCAGAACCGCCCGCAACATCTCCATCGTGTCGCCACCAAGCGCAAGATTGTGCGCAATCAACAACGTGATAAAGCCTGCCAACCCAGCCACCGCGCTCCCCAGCCCAAGCCGAGAGATCCGCTCCAGCACCAACCCGAATGCGCATGCGCCCCAACCGATAAACACTGCCGTTGCATACAAATTCGTCGCCGGCGGACGCCCTTCCAGCGCCATGCGATAAACAAGACCAATAGTGTGCACGGCAAACGCCAACCCAATCAGATAGAAGGCCGACCGACGCAAGGAATCGGACACCCCCGCCGACCAATCAACCGTTAATAATGCGCCTGCTGCTAACGCAAACGCAACCAGGTAAATGATCGTGGCGTGCAGAAAGAACTTGACCTGATTAAAATAATACTCGGCCCGCCCCTTGGCGACTTCGCGCGCAAAACGGGTCTTGAGCCAATCGCCGTAAGCGGCCACCGCGGCATTGAAGCCAGCCTCGTCCCCCCGACCAAAGGTCGTTGCCATCTGCGCATAATAACTAACGGACGGATGAATCATCCCATCTCGAAGCGAACTGAGCAGACTCATCCCGACATTTGTCCAAGCGTCGGGCGGGGCACCTTCGGGCGGCGGCACCGCCAGCGGCAACGCCAAACGTGCCAATGATTCAAACTGCTGGACAAGACCCGCCAGCTTCCGCAAAGACTCCGTGTCAAATTCTTTACCAGCCTGCAGGGCGTGCGCTGCAGCCAGTCCTGCCGGCAACGCCGCCTGAAACTCAGCAACAAGCCCAGCGAAGTCCTGCGTCCCTTCCGGCTGCAGACTGTTTTTCAATTGTTGATACAATGACATCGCGTTGGCGAGCTTGAGCACCTGCCGTTGATACGCCGTCCGCTGCGCGCCCGGCGTTTGATTAGCCTGCTGTCCCTGTTCGGCAATCGTCGTCAATGCCGGCTGTAATTCCGTCCAAGAGTAGTACCGCAAACCGGATTTCTCCCAGCGCGTTTCGCCCAGCCTCAGTTCACTGATGAGTTCGGGATGATGAATCAGGAAAACCGGCCGCGTGTCGGCCACTTCAGGACGGAATAACACTTCGAGCAGCCATTCCGTGGATTTCAACTTCCGAGGATGCCGCCAGAATTGCCACGACGGCACCATTTCGAGCGGAACATCACCCGTGCTGCGAATCTGCAGCAGCGAGTTGCGCGCCACGGAATCAAACGGCTGGACCCGCCCCTTCATCAGCACTGGCAACCGGCCAAATGCGGCGGTGTGAAACTCCTTTTCGGGCGAAGGCAACAACACGACCACGATCTCCGCACCAAACAGCGCCAACCACAACCACGGCATCACTCTGAAGAGGAACGTTTTCACGACACCCTCCGCTTCCGCAGGAAATCCATCAGGTGCATGAGGAATTGAACAACCAGACCAACGCCGACGATCAGACAGGCAACATAAGGCGTCAACCAACTCGGATTCCGCACCACTTGCAACACCGTGCCGCGGTCGTCCTTGTCATAACTGGCCTGGTAAAATGCCTCGCCATCGTAGCGCAACGGATTGTTCATATAGATCAAGACTTCCCGATCCTCACCTGTGTCAGGACGGCGGAGACGAACCCGGCTGGAAAAATTCTTCGGAATATCCGTGCCCGGATACCGGTCGTGTCGGAATTCAAGCAGTTGGATCGAGAACGGCTTGTAATACCGCTCGGGACGCAGGGCGAGTTCATAACGGCATCCCTGATACACCACCGATTGCGGCCGCGCGAAAAATGCCGACACCAGATACGTGCCCACCGACCCGGTCTCGGTCACCAATTCGATCACCCCGGATGGCATATCGCGCTGGTCGGTTTCCGTCACGTGCGGCAACTCGCGCCACCACAGACCAACCCCCATGCCGTTCGTTGCCGGCACCGCGATGTGGCCTGGTAACTCTCGCTCCACGAGCGAAGAATTCGCGTAAAACTCCCGCACCCGCACCATGAACGGCAGCGCGGGATGCGTAATATCCCCACCGCGCAACAACCGCCGACCGGATATGGCAACCACTGTATCCGTGTCAGCCGCCGATTGATCTACAATAGCCAGCTCATACCGGCGGGAGGCTTCCGAGTAGTTTTTCGTCTCCCCCTCGCGCAAGTGTATCAGGCTCTCCGTGGCGAGCAAATCGGTCAGCAACTGGCCGACCAGTAACAGCACCACACCCAGATGGATCAACGCCACGCCGACCTTGCGCCCACCGGGCCGGTAATACCGCCAGTGCGCCGCAAACAAATTCACCAGCAACAAGACACCAAGCAGATAACCGCCCGGAAAAATCGGCAACCGCACCCCCACATCCCCCGGCCTCCAGTAGATGAACCAACTGCGGAAGAATTCGTGTTGGGCGCGATACAACCCCAGATGAACTTGAGCCAACGTCCCCCAGAACACCAAGATAAAAACGCAAGTCAACAGCCCGACGGTCAATCGCAGCGACGTGAAAATCCGATAGAGCCGATCAAGCATCTCGGAATTTCACTCCTCGCACAAACTCAACAAACGTTTGCTTCTGTTGAACAACCAGTTCGCTGCTCCCAGTCATCTTGAAAAACCACCCGGTGCCTTCGCGCCGATAAATCACCGCCAACGTACGGACGCCCCCACCCTCGACTTCGTACAGCCAGGCCGGCTGGCCAGCCACCTCGACAGGTTGCGCAATTTGCCGCAGTTGTTCCGCAGTGATGGGTGGTTGGCCGACTTGCCCACGCCAACGGTTGACGTTGCTCAGATCATCACCGCCGCCGCCCGCCAATGGTATGACGCTCACGTCAGCTTCTTGACCATTGGGCCCGGCAATTTTGAACGACGCCACACGCATCGAGCCCGGCGGAACGACATTCCAGCCGTTGGGAACGGCCCAAGTCAGTGGCGCGGCCCCTGCCCTACGATCGGCCTGCTCCGCCAATGCGGTCAGCGACGATGGTTCTTTTGGAACCCGATACACCTTGACCCCCTCCTCCTTGCAGCCGCCCAGGATCAACGCCACAGCTCCAATGATGATTAATCGCCGATTGCCCATGATGATTGCGCGCACACTACACGCGCGGCAACGATTGCACAAGGGCATGCCGCCATGCGCCGTTGCGTGCATCGGTCCGACGCTTCCTCCATTGCGCTGCGGGCGCAGGGCGCAAGCCGTCTCCACCCCAAGGCCTACTTGGTCGCGTCAGCCAGCTCTTGCGCGCGCGCGGCGGCTTCCGTACCGGCAAACTGTTTGGCCAGATTGCGGCAATTAGCCACAAACATCGCGGGCGACCGCTCTCGCATCTGTTCGATATTACGCAACGCATCGGCTGCTTGCGCTTCCCGGCCGATCACCGGGTCCGCTCGCAACCGCGTCAATTCGGCCGGCAACTGCGCCAGCGACGGGCCGAGGGACGGGTCGGCCAGCAGATTCCGACTGCGGGCAAATGTCAGCACCGCTTCAACCTTCTTGTAACGTTCCCAACCCGTCAACGCCGCGAGTTGATCCAACTGCGTCCGTGCTCGCGCGCGATACACAGCCGCCAGAGCTGGTTGCGGCGGACCTTCCTCGTAAATCTGACGTTCGATCCAATCCAGCGCCTGGCTCATCTTGTCCGCCGGTGATGCCTGATGCCCGCCATCAAACTCCAACACCAGCGTCTTGACCCCACCCAACAGCGGCTTCATGCGCGCGATTTCGCTGTGATTCTTGTCTGTCTTGCCCATCACCATCGCGACGAACAACGGCGATCGTTTCAAACCGGTCACGAGGTACCGATTATCGTCACCGTAGGCCGCGCCCGCCTCCTGCAGGATGAGGCCGATAAAACCAGGCCGCAGTTGGACAAAGATTGAACTGGCCCGCGCGGCGCCCGAAAAACCGGTGGCGATTTTCAGCCCCTCCTGAATCCGCACGCGTTGCACCACATCGTCGTGCGCGGCCAGGAAATTGCCAATAATGGGCGGCCACGGCCCGTTGCGCGATTCAACCAACATGACCACCACGTAGCCGTTGGCCTTCACCCACTCACGCAACGAGCCCATGTTCGCGTTGCCGCCGGGACTGGCGATGAACAAGCAGGGCCACCGTCGTTGCGGATCAGCGTGGTAGCCCGCCGGCAACCATAATTTGTAGTGGTACGTGCCTTTGGCCTCCTCGGCGTCTTTGCTCGAGTCGAACACCGGCACGTCACTCACTCGCGGAGCCTGTGTCAATTCACACGTGATGGTGATCTCGCGTTGTTCCGGTAGCGGCTCCGTGAGCGGGGTCGTTGCCGCGCGCGCAACAACGGTGCTGAGCACCCCCAGCATGAGCATCATTCGTTTCATCACCATCCCCCCCTCTCCAGTTTCGTTCGCGCGCAATATAACATCTTCGCCTCCCGGCTCACAAGGCCGCACCGCACTTGCTCCCGCTGGGCAAATCGGGTACGGAAAAGCCATGATCCGTCGCACATTTGGCAAGACTGGCTGGCGCGTCGGTGCAATCGGCCTCGGCTGCTGGCAATATGGTGGGGCAATCACTCTCGATGGCCAACCGGATGGTTGGACCGGGGTGGACGACCCTGAATCCATCGCCACCATTCGACGCGCGGTGGATTTGGGCATCAACTTCTTCGACACCGCCGACATGTATGGCTGGGGACACAGCGAGGAAATCCTCGGCCGCGCCCTCCGCGAAGCGAACGCTCGCGCCCGTGTCCACATCGCCACCAAAGTCGGGTTTTGGCATGACGCCAACGGGCGGCGCATGTTCCAAGAATCCCGCGATGCCATCCTCCGCGCCTGCGACGCCAGTTTGCGACGGTTACAAACCGATTACATTGATCTGTACCAATGCCATCTGTGGCAGACGGAACGGTGGTCTGAATTCCTCGAAGCGTTCGATCGCCTCCAACGTCAAGGCAAAATCCGCCACTTTGGCGTTTCCACCAACGACTTCTCACTCATCCAACGATTCAATTCCGCCGGCACACTCACCGCCGTCCAAGCCAACTACAATCTTCTCGACCGCAGCGTGGAAGCGGAGATTCTCCCGTACTGCCGTGCGCGGGGCATTGCGTTTATTGCGCGCGGCCCGTTGGCGATGGGTAAACTGACCGGTAAATACAGCCCCGCGACCACGTTTGCGGCCGACGACATCCGGCAGAGATGGCTCGCGCCTGATCAGCGGGCCGCGTTCGAGCGCGACCTCCAGCAGGTGCAGCGGCTGCGGCCAGTTGCCGCCAAGATCGGTTGCTCGTTGGCCCAGTTGGCGATCAAGTTTGTGTTGGGTCACGTCGCGGTTTCCGTGGTCATTCCCGGCGCGAAGAACCGGACGCAACTCGAGGAGAACTATGCCGCCAACCTTTTGCGGCCGTTGCTGGCGGCCGAACAGGCTATGCTCACTGCCGCATTGTCGCCCGCAGCGGGTTGACGCGCCGCCCCCCCCCCCAACTCGCCGCTCTTGATGCGCCACACTCCCCGGTAATTTCTCGGGTGCGAGCGTTGTAAAATTAACGCTATTTCTTCCCAGCACGTTGGCCGCGCCCGAGTTGCCTCTTCTGGGCGTCGGTCAGGACGCTGTCCAGTCGTTCGTTGATCTCCGCGAGAATCTTGACGGGCGACTTCTTCGGCGCGCGGCGGTTGGCCGGTTTTTCGACCAGATGTTCCACGGCGCTGTTGATGCGGCTGACGAAACTCGCTTGGTCTTGGTAAAGAATCTGCCGCCACCGGCTTTCATACGTGCTACGCGCGTGGTCGGCGGCCCGGTCGTAACGTTCCTGCAACTGCCGGCGCTCGCGCGAATCGGCCGCGCGCATTTTCTGGTACAACTCCTCCAACCGCGGCGAGTGCCACGTGTCTTTCAAAGCCTCTTGCAGTCGGGCCGTCTGCTCGGGCTTGAGGTTCAACAAACTCTCCAAGGCCGGTTCGGCGCGGTAAACTTCGTCCAAGAACAGTTTGTAGTTCTCGCCGCGCCGCCCCGCTTTAGCCCGGCTTCCGTCTTGTTTCTTACCGGCCTTCTCTTTATCCTGGCCCCACAAGGGTGTGGCCACCAGCCCGGCCGCAATCACGAAGATCAAACCCCATTTCCCATATCGCATGATTCCCCTCATGGCTTCCATCGCTCCTCGCTAATTTGTCTCGCGTCCCACCGCTTTCTTCTGCTCGTCGGTCAGCACGCTGTCAATCCGGCGATCAATCTCTTCCTGAATCTTCGCGTTGCATTCCTCGCGCAGTTTCGTTTGGACGCGCTCCGGCTGGCCGCGGCCGCGCTCGCCATAGCGCGTCCGAATGGTTTGCAGATTGCGGGCGAGGCCATCATTGATCCGGTTGATCGTGCTCAATTGTCCGGGTGTCAGAATCGAACGGCACGCCCGTTCGTATTCCCGTTGGGCTTGCGCCACAGCCCGGTCATAACGCTCCTTGGCGGTTTTCTTGGCGCTCTCGCTCAGGTCCGGAAACAGGGATTTCTGCCGCAAATCCTCCACGCTGTCGGCCAAGACGGTGTTCCGCGTGGCCTCGTCAAGTTTTGCGATTTGCTCCGGCGTGAGTTGCAAGGCCGCCTCGATGTTTGGCTCGGCCTTGTACACGTCTTCGATGAAGAGTTTGTAATTCGTCCCCTTCTTCATCACTCTCTTCGGGGCCGCCTTTTTCTCCGCCTCTTTCTTCGGTTCAGCCGCCCACCCACTGCCGACCGCCACCGCCAGCAACACCATCCAACACAATGTTCGCCACATCATCGGTCCTCCTGTTCGTCAATAGTCTGTCACAAACTCCAACCCCGCTAAAGCGAAAAAGTTACCGGCGGATCACCGCCCGCAACCGCAGATCGCGTGACGAACCGCCCACGGCAACCTCAAACTCGCCGGACTCGACCGTCCACTGCCGCCGCACCACGTCATAAAACGCAAACGATCGTTGATCCAATGCGAACGTCACCGTCCGTTCCTCACCGGGCCGCAGCGTCACCTTCGCGAATCCTTTCAACTCCCGCACCGGCCTCACCACCGACGCCTGCCGGTCGCCCACATACAACTGCACCACCTCACTGCCGGCCCGCGTCCCGGTATTCTTCACCTTTAACGTCACCGTGGTCGTTCCTTCCGCACGGAGGCACTCAGGCGCTTTCAACTCGCGGTACTCGAACGTCGTGTACGACAACCCGTGTCCGAACGGGAACAACGGCTCAATCTGCCGGTAATCATAATGCCGGTAGCCCACAAAGATGCCTTCGCCGTACCGCACGTCGCGGTTGCCGGAATAGTCGTGGAACCCCGGCGTGTCGGCTAGCCGTTTCGGGAACGTCATCGGCAATTTGCCCGATGGATTGACCTTGCCGAGGAGGATGTCGGCCAGTGCGTTGCCACCTTCCATGCCCGGATACCATGCCATCACAATACCGGCCACCTGATCCGCCCACGGCATCGTCACCGGCGCGCCACAGTTGACCACGACAATCGTCTTCGGATTGGCCGCCGCGACCGCCGCGACCAACTCGTTCTGCCGGCCCGGCAACTCCAAGTGTTCCCGGTCCCAACCTTCGGCCTCATAAACAAACGGCATCCCGCCCGCCGCGACAATCGCCACGTCCGCCGCGCGCGCCGCCGCCACGGCTTCTTCGATCCGGTGATCGTCGGCCGGCAACGGCGCGTACCCGAGCATCAGTTTCACATGCGAGTTGTACCCCGGCACCGTGCGCGCACATTCGAGCCGCAACGCGTAGTCGCGCCCGGCCTCCAACTGCAACTCGTCGTCCAGACTGACGAACGCTTGCGGAATCGGCCGGTCGTCGTCGAAGATCGTCTGGCTGCCCACCACCAACCGGCAGCGGCCGGGGTGGCGCATCTGCACCCGGTAACGCCCGGAGCGCGCCACCCGCAACACGCCGGTCCAGCGCACCGAGAACAATTCCGTCCCCACCGGCGTGCGTCCATCCCACCAGAAGGAGGCGTGGGGTTCGGTGCGCACGATCTTCGGCCGGCCGGTCCATTTTGGATTCGGGAAATACTCGGCCTTCAGTTTCAGTCCTTTCAACACCGGCATCTCGCCGTAGTTATCACAGCCTTCCGCATACACCACTTTGCCCTTCAACTCCCGGCGCAACGCCTCGAGCAGATGCGTCGTGTACGGCGGCGTCACCGTCGAACTGCCGCCGCCGCTGTACGAGGTCTCCGTCGCGTTCGGGCCGATGACCGCCACATGCTTGAGTTTCCGCGCGTCGAGCGGCAGCACGGCGCCATCGTT
>CALBCO010000270.1 GCA_937927265.1 uncultured Verrucomicrobiae bacterium
CGCCCCTTTGGGTTCGCTTGCTAATGATTCGGGCCACTGTAATTTCGCGGCTTGTCCCGCTGTCGGGCTGTCGCTAGAGTGGGCCAACCAATTCAATGAAGACGCTACCAGCCGAATTGATCCAGAATCTCGCGCGCATTGCGTTGGCTGAAGACGTCGGCGGCGGGGATATTACCACCGAGGTGGCCATTCCGGCTGAGCTGCGCGCGAATGCGACCATTGTGGCCAAAGAACCGTGCGTGGTGGCTGGATTGCCGTTGGTCTCTGCCGTCTTTCGCGAAGTGGATGCGAGATTGAATGTTACCGATGTTGTCACGGAGGGCGCGATTGTCGAATGCGGCGCGGTGGTGAGCCGACTCAGCGGCCCCGCCCGCGCCATCCTGACCGGCGAACGCACCGCGCTGAACTTCCTGCAACGGCTATCCGGTATCGCCACATTGACTCGGCAATTTGTCGAAGCCGTGAGCGGCACCAGCGTCCAGATTCTCGATACCCGCAAAACGACACCGACGCTGCGGGCGTTGGAGAAATACGCTGTAGCGGTCGGCGGCGGTACGAATCATCGGATGGGATTGTTTGATGCGGTGATGATCAAGGACAACCACCGGGTGATCCTCGCGCGATTGGGCCGGCCAGCGTTGGCCGACGCGGTGCGGCGCGCGCCGGCGGGCGTGCCGGTCATCATCGAGGCTGACACGCTGGATGATGTGCAAGAGGCGTTGGCGGCTGGAGCCGATCAGATTTTGTTGGATAACATGACGCTCGATCAGTTGCGCGCTGCGGTTGTCCTCGTGGCCGGTCGCGCGAAGACCGAGGCCAGTGGCGGGGTTCGGCTGGACAATGTCGCGGCCATCGCGGCGACCGGGGTGGATTACATCAGCATCGGTGCGCTGACCCATTCGGCACGGGCGGTGGATTTCTCGCTGGAGATTCAAGAGGAGCCGTTGCCGTGAGCGGCCTGCGCGCGTGGGCTGGGGCCGGATTGCTTGTGCTCCTCGG
The DNA here is from genome assembly GCA_937927265.1 of uncultured Verrucomicrobiae bacterium. Classification (GTDB taxonomy): domain Bacteria; phylum Verrucomicrobiota; class Verrucomicrobiia; order Palsa-1439; family Palsa-1439; genus CALBCO01. Next base: position 1,000 of record CALBCO010000270.1, read on the forward strand.
CCTCTTGCCGGGGTGGGGGGCGGTGCCGCTCGAACGCTTGCCAGACTGCCGGTGGGTGGACCACCCGGCAAATGACGGCGACAGCTTTCTGGTGCAGGCCGGGGAACAGACGCTCCATTTGCGGCTGTACTTCGTGGACTGTCCCGAAACGGTCGTGGCCACCGATGCCGACGCCAAACGAGTGCGCGAACAAGCCGGGCACTTCGGGCTGACGAACGTGACGGCGGTGATCGAATTGGGCCGCCAAGCGAAAAATTTTACGGCACAACAACTCGCCCGGCCATTTACGGTGTACACGGCATATGCCGACGCGATGGGCCGGTCGCCCACCAAACGGTATTATGCGTTTGTGGTCACCGCCGCCGGCCAGGACCTGGCCACGGAACTGGTGACGCACGGATTAGCCCGGGCGTTTGGGGCGCGGCGGACGACGCCTGACGGCATCGCCGCGAACGACATGGCGGCGCGCCTGCGCGACATCGAGAGGGGGGCGATGCAACGCCGCGTCGGCGGCTGGCAACATTCGGACCCCGACGAAATGGTGCGCCAACGCATCGCACAACGCGCGGAGGAAAAACAGTTCACGGAGTTGCGCGGCCTGACGGCTCGACCCCGCACGCCCACCGCGCCGGTGGACTTGAACACCGCGACAAGCCGGCAGTTGCAAGCCATCCCGGGCATCGGCATCACGTTGGCGGGACGGATCGTCGCCGGCCGTCCTTATCGGAGCGTGGACGATTTGCGGCAAATCACCGGCATCGGCTCGAATTTGGTCGAGAAAATTCGTCCGTATCTTACTGTCCGCGAGCTACCTGCACCGGCGCCAACGCCTTGAACAACCACCAGGGGCGGCACGCAAGATGCTAAAACCACGGTTGTGTATCTAGATTACTACAACTTGCGGGAGGCACCGTTCAACATCACGCCGGACCCGCGTTTTCTCTATTTCAGCGCTCGCCATCAGGAGGCGTTCAACCACCTCTTGTATGGCATCCGCGAACGCAAGGGGTTCATCGAGTTGACGGGTGAAGTCGGCGCCGGCAAGACCACCGTTTGCCGAAAGTTGCTGGAAGAACTCGGTCCGACCTGCAAGACCGCGTTGATCTTGAATCCGTGCCTCGACCCGGATTTGTTGTTGCGGGCAATCGTAATGGAGTTCGACCTCTGCGTGTATGGGCTGGACCGGTTGTCGTACTTGCAAGCACTCAATCAATTCGTGCTCGACCAAGCCAGCCAGGGCAACAACGTCGTGCTGGTGATTGACGAGGCGCAGGACCTCAGCGACGAGTTGCTCGAACAAGTCCGGTTGCTCTCGAACCTCGAAACCGATCACCAGAAACTGTTGCAGATCGTGTTGATGGGCCAACCGGAGTTGCGCGACCGGTTGGCCAACCCGGCGTTGCGCCAACTCCGCCAACGCATCACCGTGCGCTACCACTTGGACGCCCTCGATTTGCCCGAGACGGCATATTACATCAACCACCGGCTCACCTTGGCCGGGGCCAATGGCGCCCCGCGTTTTGACGAAGCTGCAATCCGGCAGGTCTATAAGTATTCACGCGGCATTCCGCGGTTGATCAACGCCGTTTGCGACAAGACGTTGCTCGCCGGTTTCGTCACGCAATCGGCGATGATGACCAGGAAACTCGTCAAGCTCGCCATCCAAGAGTTGGAGCGACACTGAGCCATGAGCCTGATCAACGAAGCGCTCCGCCGCACCCGCGACCAATCGTTCCGTGGCAGCCCGCCGACTCACGCGGCGGCGCCCTCCTACCGGCTCGAACAGAGCCTCCCTATCCGATCGCGGCGATTCAGTTGGTTGGTGATCAGCAGCGCCAGTGCGTTCACCGTGGTTGCGTTGGCCGTGTTGCTGGTCCAACTCCGGGGCGTGCCGGCTAACCCACCGGCCCCGCTTGCAGTGCCGCCCGTTGTCGTGCCCGCGCCAGCTGAGGTGGTCGTGGACAGTGAGCTGGCCGCGCGATTGACGGAGCAGATGGCCCTCACGGCTGCCGCGAAAGTCGCGCCCGTGCCGCCGACCCCGGAACCCGATCCGCCACAGTTCACGCTTCAAGGCATCACGCGGGAAGGGCGGAATTTCGAGGCGATGATCAACGGACGGACTGTGCGTGTGGGCGATGAGGTGGACGGGGCGCGGGTCATCGCCATCGAACGCCGATTGGTGCGGTTGCAGCATGGCCGCCACACGGTGACGTTGCCGTGGTTGTGAGGAAGCCGTGGCGGCGCGCCCCCGCGCAGGTTCTTGTAGCCACCCCGCATCGGCCCAGGCTATATTGGGGGAGGTGCGTTACTTCACGCGATACGAATCCAGCCGGTTGCGGCGCGAATACCGGCTGCGGGAACGCAGTCGGCCCTACCGGCTGGCGTTGTTGTTGTTTCCGCTGATTGCGTTGTTGGTGTTGGCGGTGGAACTCGGCCGGGCGTTCTGGTACGCCCGCGAAGTCGCGGAGTTCGCCACGGTGATTGACCAGACGCCGCCCGAAGTCGTGCAACGTCAAGTGGAGCGATTCGCCGCCGGACTGAACGACATCAACCCCCTCGTGCGTAACGCGTCGGCGACAGCGCTGAAGGTGGCCACGCACGCGAATTTGGGGCGCGACATCACCGCGTGGCGGGACTGGTGGCGTGCCCACGGCGCCACGTGGCGTTATCTGCCGTCCGCGTGGACGAATCTCGATACGGAAACGCCTGTCGTGTCACCCCAGCCGTACCGGGCGGTGCCTAGGTCTTGAGCAGTCTGAGTTCTGGGCTTGCAGCCGGCTGGGGAAGTCGGTATCAGAGGACGGTGGAAGGAGGACGGCATGAGTCGCGAGATTCCACGACGGCCTGCGCGCGAGGAAGCCAGCGGTGCGCGGTACGGTTTTGACCCCGTGCGGTTTGGGTTGTTGGTCGCCGTGATGTTGGCGGTGGCGGCGGTGGTATTGTTTGTGTTCGTTTGGTTTTTCTGTCGGATTGAACCGCCGTCTGGGTTCTGCGCGGTGCTGGTGCGCAAGGACGGCATAGACATCCCGGCCAACGACATCATTGCGACGCGACCGGACCAGAAAGGCATCCAGTTGGAGCCGCTCAGCGAAGGCCGGTATTTTCGGAATCCGTTGTTCTGGTCGTGGAAGATCGAGCCGTTGGTGCAGATCCGGGAAGGCGAAGTGGGCGTGTTGATCCGCCAGTATGGCCGGCAACCCACGGGCGGCCAGTTCATTGTGGAGACTCGGAGTGCCGATGGCGTCGAGGAACGAGGGGGGCTGGCCGAGCCGTTGCGGCCGGGCACGTATCGGTTGAATCCGTACGCGTATCGTGTGGAAAAAACATCCCGCCGTGAAGATCAATCCGGGTGAAGTGGGCGTGGTCACGTTGCGGTATGGCCCGGTGCCGAAGGAACCAAATACCTTCCTTGTGAAACCAGGTGAACGAGGGGTGCAGCCCGAGCCGTTGCGGCCGGGCACGTGCTATTTGGATCCGTACATTTACCGCGTGGACATCGTCGGTGTGCAGAGCCACAAGACGGAGTTTGAGATCAGTTTCCTGTCGAAGGACGGCTTCCGGTTCCCCGTCAAAGGCACGGTGGAGTGGGCGGTGGACGAGGCGCGAGCGCCGGACGTGTTCGTGCTGGTTGGCGACGAGGAGGACATCGTCAACAAGGTCATTTTGCGCTCGGCGTTGTCCATGAGCCGCATTCAAGGCTCGAAATACACCTCGGCAGACGTGATCAGCGGCACCGTCCGCAAAGCGTTTCAGGATGAGTTCAGTCGGCACATCACGTCCGAGTCGGCGAAAAAGAACATCCTCGTCAAAGCGGCGTTGATTAGCGAGATTGAGCCGTCTCAGAAGATCGCCGAGCCGATTCGCGAACGCGAAATTGCCATTCAGACGCGGGCCAAATATGAGCGCGAGATTGAGCGGGCGGTCTCCGAGGCGCAGGTTGCGCAGCAACGCAAGATGCAGGATCAACGCATCCGCATAGTCGCCGCTGAGACCATCCGCACCAACGAAGTCCAGAAAGCCATCAAGGAGCAGCAGATCAGCCTGATCAACGCGAATCGGGATTTGGGAGTTGCCCGCATGGATTTGCAAACCGCCGAGAATCAGGCGCAAGCGATCCTTGCGACCGGTCAGGGCGACGCAGACGTGATCAGTTATGTGCGCACGGCGGAAGCCAACGCCCTGAAGGCGATTATCGCGCCGTCCGGCAGCGGCCAGGCGTACGCCCGCTATTTGTATCTGCAGAATGTCGCGCCGAACATTCAGACGATTTTGTCCAACACTGAGGGGCCGCTAGCCTAACCTTTCCGGGAACTGTCGAAGCCGGAGAAAGGAGGTGCGCGATGAACGCCCGCTTTTTGAAAGTCTTGTTGGGCGTGGCGGTGGCCTGTGCCCTTGGCTACGTGGTGCTGTACGAAGGATTCTGGGGGTGGGTGGTCGAGAACACCGATGTGCCGGCCGACAAGATGGTGATTCTCATCGCCAAGACCGGACGCGAGATACCGCCGGGCCAGATTATTGCCGAGCCGGGGCAAAAAGGAGTTCTCCTCGAGCCGTTGGGGCCGGGACGGCATTTCATCAATCCGTTTTTGTATGAGCGCCAACTCCACAACCAAGTGGTCGTCAAAGGCGGGGAGGTTGGTGTGGTCATCAGCAAAGCCGGCAAGGAATTGCCACCGGGCGAATTTTTGGCCGGGCCGGGCGAGCGCGGCATCCAGCGCGAAGTGCTCATGCCCGGCACCTACAAGCTCAATCCCTACGCGTTTGAGATTCGGACATTGAAGATGATTGAGATTGATCCCGGCTTCGTCGGCGTCGTGACCGCCCGATCGGGCCGACCGGCCCAGAGCCAATTGGCCGAGCCGGGGGAACGCGGTGTGCAGAAAATCGTGTTGCAACCGGGCTTGTATGCGCTGAATCCCGAAGCCTATTCAGTGGAGCGCATCGAGATTGGCTACAACCAGGACACCATGGCCCATGCGGGCAAACTTCCAGCGACGCAGGCGAGCGGTCAGGCCGACCTCAAACAACGACAGGCGGCAGTCATTGGGGAAGCGTTGGGCAAGTCGCCAGCACCGGGGCAAAATGTGTTGCCGGTTTTGCCGGCCGTGACGTTTCCCTCGAGTGACGGATTTGAGATTACGATTGATGTCACGATGCTCTGGCAACTCTTGCCGCAGGACGCGCCGGCGGTGGTTGCTCGCTATGGCAACATCAAGAAGATCGAGGAGAACATACTGATTCCGCAGATCAACTCGACAGCCCGCATCAAAGGCTCGACGTTTGGCGCGGTGGATTTCATCGTCGGCGACAAACGCGAAGAGTTCCAGCGCGCGTTTCAAGAGACCATCGAGACAACGCTGCACGAGAAGAAACTGCAGGTGGACCTGGCATTGGTACAGGACACGCTTGTGCCGGATAACATTTCCGGGCCGATTCAGGATGCGCGGGTCGCCGCCGAATGGAACACGACCAACGCCGAAAAGACCAAGACGGAAGCGAAGAAGGCCGAGCTCGACGAGAGCATCGGTAAAATTCGGCAGGTGGAACAAGTGGTGGAGTTCGAGACGCAACGCCGCGAAGGCAACATTCGCGCGGAACAGGAAAAACAGGTCAACGAAATCGCGGCGCAGACCCGGTTGCTTGTGGCTGACCTCGCCCGACAAACGGCTGCGATTCGCGCGGATGTCAAACGCAAAATCGGCAGCGCCGAGGCGAAGGTCGTGAAAATGAAGGGCAAGGCGGAAGGTGACGGTTACCGGCTGACCGTGCAGGCGGCTGGTGGCCCGGCGGAGTTCACCCCGCCTACCAATTCGCGAAAGAGTTGCCGGCCAAGCTGCAATTGTCGTTGATCTACGC
>CALBCO010000271.1 GCA_937927265.1 uncultured Verrucomicrobiae bacterium
GCGCGGGTACGACTTCGAGTTGCTGGATACGGCGACCGGAACAAGCCGCTGGACGCGCTGGTTGCCGGGGAAAAGCACCACCAAACACGCCGGGTTGGGCTATGGCAAGAACGCGTTGTCGGCGCGGCCGATCATCATGGGTGACCGGTTTTATTTGCGAGCCAGCCTCGATGAACGGGGGACAGTGGGACTGGTGTATGGCTTCAATCTCCACACCGGTGAGCCGGTGCTCGAAGGCGTGGATACCGGCACGCAAGACGCCGGCTGCTCCGTGGCCGCGGGGTCGCTGAACGCGCTCTATTTCCGCGATTACCAACACTCCGTGTTCGATGTGACGATGGGCGAACAGTACCGGCTGACTGGCGCGACGCGGCCTTCGTGCTGGCCAAACACGTTTGCCGTGGGCGGGTTGGTGTATGCGCCCGAAGGGGGCGCGGGTTGTTCGTGCGGGTTATCGTATCAAGTGTCGTTTGCCCTCGTGCCGACGCCCGACGCGCCGCCGGTCAAACCCACTCCGCACAAGCGCAAGTAAATCGGCGAGTGGATCGGCGGGCGGCTCCGTCCCTATCGGACAAGGGGCGAACCGGCGGAAGGCGGATGTCACAGGAAAAAATTATGAACCACATATCGAAAAACACCAGCCACAGGCCAATGAATTGTCTGACCTTGGGTGCCGCGGCACTCATCCTGAGCCAGTTTCACCTGCCCACGGCGGCGGCGGCGGCCACCGGTGCTCAAGCCGCCGAAGGCCGACCGAACATCGTGCTCGTCCTCGCCGATGACATGACCTGGAATGATCTGGGATGCATGGGCAGTCCGACCGTCAAGACACCGAATCTCGACCGCATTGCGGCGCAGGGCGCGGTGTTTGACCGCCTCTACACCTGCACCTCGGTCTGCACCCCCACGCGCTTCTAGCTCAATACCGGGCGGATGCCCGGATTTGGAAAGGTTTACCAGAACTCGTTTTGGCAGATTACTCAGAACAAGCCGGACTACGAGACGCTGCCATCGCTTTTCCGCAAGGCAGGCTACCGGACGGCCATCGCGGGGAAACGACATCTGCCCAAGGAAAACCACTATCCGGAACTTGAGAAGTTTCCCTATGAAGTTCTCTGCGACCCGCCAACCACCAACATTGCCGAGGTCGCCGCGGAGTTTCTGAAGGGGAAATACGATTGCCCCTTCTTGCTCTATATCGGATTTAACGAACCGCATGTCCACTGGGACAGGAAAGGGTCGGTCACTTACGATCCCGCCACAATCAAACTCCCGGAATATCTGCCGGACACCCCGGTGGTGCGCGATGTCCTGGCCGACTACTTTGGTGAAATCACCGCGCTCGATGATCAAGTCGGCGTGGTCTTCGATGCGCTCCAGAGTTCGCGTTACAAGGATAACACGCTGTTCATTTTCTTTACCGAACAGGGGAGTCAAATCCCGCGCGGGAAATACTCCTGCAACGAGTTAGGGTTGCGCGCCACGATGATCGCGTGGTGGCCGGGACGCGTGGAAGTGGGGAGACGGTGCAGCGCTTTGATGCATTACGTGGACATCCTTCCGACATTGCTCGATGCGAGCGGCGGCCCTTCGGTGAGTGGTCTGGATGGCCGAAGCTTTTTGCTTGTCTTGCTTGGCCAGAAGGACAGCTTCCGCGATGCGGTCTTTGGCGGCACCCACGAATCGCGTTCGGTTCGCGTGGGGCGGTATAAACTGATCTGGAACAACTATCCTGAAGGCGGCCCCGGTGAACCTTTTTACAATTGGGTCAAGCTGCCAGGCTGGAAATACAAAGGGCGAAACGCCAATACCACACAATCCACTGATCTGTTTCTCTCCCTGGTCGCGGCGCAGAAAGCCGGGGTTCGGGACAAACGGATCGAGGTGATGGTGGACTATGTCTATCGGCCGGCGGCGGAAGAACTCTACGACTTGGAAAATGATCCCTACGAACTGAACAACCTGCTGCAATCCGCAAGTGCGCCTGCGGACGTTCTTGGCGACTTGCGCCGCCGATTGGGCGCATGGATGGACGAGCAGAACGATCCGCTCACTACCATCTTCCATGCCTTTGTCGAAGGGAAACAAAAGGAGCGATAACCATAAAAGGAACCGATCACAAACCTGAAAGAGGGTGTTTGGAAATTCGTTTTCAAGAACTCGGTGTTTCCTAGGGCTTTGATCTATTCGTGAAAATCCAGTGGCAACTGACGCGGCAGCAATTCGTCAAGCAAGGCGGGCGGCGGCGCGGGGTTTCGCATCAACACGAGCGCGCGCAACAGGACCGCGGCATCCGCCATGCCAACACATCGTCCATGTCAGGCGCAAGCTGTTGAAGAACACTTGGCTCAAGCCCAACTGGTTCTTTTCGTAGGCTTGGGCCGGTTCAATCCACGGGCGCACCTGCTGCAGCAACCGTTGGGTGACACGCGTGCTCATCGGCAACACCCCCAACAGCGTTTCGTGATCACTCGCGGCATCGCTGAATTCGCGCGGACACTCACTGGCCTGCCAGCAGCCACCACCCAGCGGCGCGCGCGCACACACCCCGAACCAGTGGTGTTGCGCCACCACCTCGCCGCTGAGCCACTCCAGCGCTTGCCCGTGTGGGCAAACCGTTCGCGTCGGCATCTCGAACGGCGGCACCAGCCGCATCTTTTCCCGCAGACGTGTGATGACCGCCACCTGCCACTGCTCGCGGGCGTAGCGTTTGGTTGCGGCATCCAGGTACCCCATATCGCCGACCACCACATCGGGACGCCAGCCGAAACGGCGCCCGCCATACCGCAAGCTCGGGCGCCGCAAGCACCCCTCGGAAAGATTGGCCGGCGCGGCCCAACTGATGAGCGGCACCAACAACACGCCGCGCGGGTACTGGCGCAGCCACAAGCGCAGGGTATGCTTTTGATAACCCACAAAGAAGCGGCTCTGGCCACTCTTCAGGGTGCGCGCGCCCACGGCGGCCCGCTGGGCCGAGTACTGGCCCGTGGCTTTTTTTTGAAACCACAGTCGGCTGCCACCAAATCGGTGGCCTCCATCAGTGCGACCGCCCACGCGTTGGGATCGGCGGCTGGCAGGAGCGATTCCAGCAGGTACTCGTTGATGCGGCGCAAGCCGGTGACACCGGCTCGGTGGCGAAACTCGTGCAACATCCAAGCGTCGGGTAGCCGCTGGCGATTGGGCAGGAGCGCGAAGCGGCGCCAGGCCCGCTGTTCGGGCAACATCGTCACCAGCAGATTGAAGGAATGCGCGGGGGTCAGCAGGGCCAACAGATGCGTGCGCCACAACTGGGCGGGACTGAACACCCGCCATCGACCACGACCGCGGTGGGCAGGCCACAAGGAATTGATGAAGTCGTCTGGAACGTATGGCGAGAGCGCGTGTAACAACTTGGCGGTGCCGGTGGCTGGAAGTAGCGAGTCCATGGCGGCCAGAGCTACCCCAAAGCGCACGGCCTGTCGGCATCAAAACGCAAACGCCCAGTTTTTCAGCAAAATCCATTTATGGACAATCAGTTGTGTCGAATTTCCAAACACCCTCTATTAGCCGGGAGGCGAGACAGTTCAGGGTTGAGGGTTGGGTGCGGTGAGGACAGCCGGGAGGTCGCCCATCGCCCATTGGAGGCCGGCCAGGTAATGCGCCACAACTTGCGGATTCCAGAAAATCTCATTGCGGTGGCCCAGCGAACAATAGAACACCCGGCCAGCGCCGTGGTGTTTGATCCAACTAATCGCATAATCTTTGTCGGGCCGTTTGCCTTTATCGGGCGTGACGGTCAGATCGAGGCTCAGCAGGACCCGTTGCCGGGTCCGGGAATACGCGTCGCCTCGGCCAAACTGATAAATCTCGTCATTGACCGCAAACCCTTTTCCCGCGAACGCGGCGTTGATTGGGTTGGCCGGGTCATCGTTCTTGATCGTGACCAACTCGGACCAAGGGTGGCCCATGAACCAGCCGCCAATCATTTCGCCGAACTCCGGCCATTGGTACGAGCAATCGGTCGCGGCATGGATGCCGACCAAGCCTTTGCCGCTTTTGAGCCAGGCCATCAATGACGCCCGCAATTCTTTGGAGCGGTCCGGCGGCTTGACGAACACGGCCATTTCTTTTTCCCACGCGGCCTGTTTCTGTTGCCAGTCCGCTTCGGCCTGCTGGAAATCGGCGTCGGTCTTGAACCGTTTCCGGTCGGGCCTGGCCGGGGCTTTGGGTGTGGCCGGCACGAACAACTCGCCGGTGGTGTTGTTGAGGACGACCACATCGAAGTTGTTGAGCCGGTCGGGGAGAAAATGGTCGAGGTCGTTGCTGACGGTGGCAGTGAACGCGCCGGATTTCTCGCCCATCAATTCGAGGCACTTGTTCGCCCACGGAATCGAGCCGTGGTAGAAGCCGGTGGTCTCGCTATAGACGAGCACTCGGCGCGGCTTGGCGGCCGGGGCCGGCGGGCGGGCCGGTATCGCTGCCCGGATTTTTTCGACATCGGCTTCCGGCACGGCGGGCCGAGGCGCGGCGTGGGCGGCGGTGGCGAAGGCGAGGCAGAGGACCAGTATCAGTTTCATCGTGGTCCTTTGGCGGGACGCGCGGAGCCTGTGCTGACCCGCAAAGCACCGCGGCTGTCTGTTCTGTTCGGCCACGACGGAGCGTGGCCCTCCATTGTAGACTCTTTCGGCGTGAGATCTGACAAAAAAGCGTAACTGGGGGCAGCAGGTCGGGACGCCACGCCGTGGCGTCCGTTTCCGGCTCGACCGGCACGCGGCGGCGCGCACGGCGTGCGCGCCCTACCAGCGGATTGCGGCTCCGCCGCTTTAGATCGCATAATCCTCCGGTTTGAGTTCGATGACTTGCCGGCTGGCGGCGGCGGAGTTGACCTTGAAGATGCACAACTCGCTTTCGAACGCATGAGCAGCATCACAATTCAACTTGGCTTGGCCGCGGACGGCGGCGAAAAAGTTTTCCAGATGCGGCTGGTGAATGGGCTTGTCGAGAATCACCGGCACGCTGTACGTCAACAAGGGTGCTGACTCGCGCACGTCCACTTTGGCCGTGTCCTTGGGCGCGGCGGGCGCGGCGTCGGGTTTCAGGTAATGCCGGTCCACCCACGGTTGCCAGTCTTTGGCGCGTTCTTCGCGGTAGATTTTGGTGAGGGCGGGGCTTTCGGACATTTTGATGGTGCCTTCGTCGCCCATGAACGATTCGTAGTAGCCGCCCCCGGCGCTGGTGGTGGTCAGGGTTTGATAAAATGCGCGGGTGCGTCCGGCCGGGGTGTCATACTCGAAGATGGCCATCACGTTATCGAAATGCTCGCGCGTGGTGAAGTAGTCGCGGCCGGCCGACGCTTGCACAGTCTTGGGCGTGCAGCCCAAAAACCAGTTGAAGATGTCAATCTGATGGGCGCCGAGGTCGGAGATCGGGCCGCCAGCCAAATCGCGGAACCACCGCCAGTTGCGGAACTGGTGCATGTCCCGGTAGCCATACCGACGCAATGTTTCCACGGGGATCGTCTGAGCTTTGGGCCAACCAATGTCGTCGGTCACGGCGCGATTCCATTGGCCGTTGATGTTGACGATGCGACCGCAGAGTTGGGCGTTGCGGATGAGATTTTTTTCCACGTGGAGATAACGTGGGTTGCTGCGGCGCTGGTGGCCGATCTGGCAGAGTTTGCCGGTCTCCTGCGCCGCGCGGACGATGGACTTGGCGCCCTCGATGGTGTTGGACATCATCTTCTCGCAATACACATGCAACCCGGCCTTCAGGCAGGCGACCGCGTGCGGCGCGTGCCAGAAATCGGGCGTAGCGATGATGACCGCATCGAGGCTTTTTTCTTTGGCCAACAAATCCTCGAAGTTTTCATAGGCGGCCGGGGGACTACCTTTTTCCTTGTGGATTTTGCGAACACCGAAGGTCCGGCTGTATTCCCACACGTCGCACACCGCTTGGAAATGCAGGCCGGGGAGGTTGAGCATCGCGTCGAGTAGAATCCGGCCCTGCGCCCCCAACCCGATCAGGGCGATGTGCAGGTCGTTGAGTTTCGACGCCATCTGGGCGCGGGCAATCTGGGGCGCGCCCAGCACGAGGCCGGCCGTGGCCAGCGACCCGGTTTTCAGAAATGTCCGGCGGGAGAGGTTCATCCGGTTCACCACGATTTCAGAATCGCCCACCGGTTGTGTTTCGCTAGCACCAGCGCCGCGACGACAAGCAGCACGTGAGCGGCCATCCACGAAATCCCCCCGTCCTGACCGAGCAGAATCAACCCCCACGTGAGGCTGACGTACACCAGCCCCATCAGGAACAACGAGACCCGCGTGCCCACGCCGAGCAGCAACGCCACGCCCAAAATGCACAACGCCGGACCGAGCGCCGCGCCGTACATTTTCAGCAGCCAAGCCGGCATCAGCGGTTCGTCCTGAAACTGCCGCTGCATGCTGGCCGGCAGGCCGTGGTAATTGGCCCAACTGTAGAACTTGATCTTCGCCTCGTACATCGCGCCGCTGACATCGGGGTTGCCGAACTCGTCGAGGATCGGCCGTTTTTCCGTCCGGTAGCCGGCGTATTTCTCAATGGCGGTCTGAATCGCCCGTAACGCGAGCCAGAGCCGCAGCAACCAAAACCCAAATGTCGCCGCCCAATCCGTGCCGCCGGCCGCTGTGGCCGGAGTTGCCGTTGTCGAATAATCCGTATTCATCTATTTCCTCCGGAGGACGTTGGTGAACCTTGGTGAACCCGGTGCGCATGGTATTGACAGAGCGGCAGGGCGGTCAAGGCGTTTCCGCCGGTTGTTCCCGCAAGGCCTGCCACGCCTGCCAGTTGGCTTGCCGGCCAACCGGCTAACCCATCAATCCGGCCCCTCCCCCGCGTCGGGGGCTGACGTTTCTGCCTCCCGCGAGTCGCGCCAACACCAGATCGGCCACCAGGAGTCCAATTCCCAACGCCTGCCCCGACAACGACACAAGGCCAACTCCCCCGGCAACGTTGGCCTGGCAGATGTTGGTCAGGTCAGTGTTTTTGTGGCCCAGTTCGTAAATCCCCGTCTGCGGAGTACGTTAGCCACAAGGGTTTGGGTTCTTGGGGCATTTCCTCCTACCCGCCCGCAATGGCGGGGATGATGGAAAGCTCGTCATCGTCCTGGACCGGCGTCAGCTTGCCTTGCGCGAACCGGATGTCCTTATTGTTGACATACACATTGACGAATCGGCGCAACTCGCCTTTCTCGTCGCAAAGCTGTTCCTTCAACCCGGGAAACTGCGCTTCCAGATTGTTCACGATTTCCTGAACTGTCTGCCCGGTCGCCTGAACGATCGCTTGCTCTTTCGTCAATCTTCGCAATGGCGTTGGGATTCTAACACGGACGGGCATGGTCATGCTCCTTTCGTTTCTGTTTCACTTGTAATTACCCCCGGCTGCGGCACGGACCGGCGAGGGCTTCCTGTGTTTTCAGGGCCTTGTCGGTCCTGCGCAACGCCAACGACCCGTCGGCGACGGGACGGACAATCTCGCTGCCGGCGATCAATGCCGTTGTCCGTCGCCCCAGGTAGAACGCGCGGAAATACATCACCTCAGACGGGCTGTGCCGCCTCCCTTGCCTCGCGTTCCACGTTTCTGAAAGGATTCAACCTGGTTTTCATATGTCATACATCGGCACCTGGGCGCGGGCTGGGGCGCAAACGTCCTCAAAGGTAATGCTGTCGGCCATCTGTTCGGCGGCCCTGCGAATTTGTTGCCACACGTGTTTCATTTCTCCCGGGCAAGACGAGTCGGGCAAGTCCAACACGGTGCCATGTGTCGCCCGCAAAACATCGCCGACGGTGATCTCCTGCGGTTTCTTCGCCAGCGTGTAGCCGCCGGCCTTGCCCCGGCGGCTGCGGATAAGTCCTTGGGTCTTCAACTCAATCAAGATTTGCACGAGATAATTGGCCGGGATGCTCCCCTGTTGCGCGATCTCCTCAATGTGCAATGGCCGTTCATCCGGATGATGCCGGGCCAGTGCCCCGATGGCCCGGCAAGCATAATCAGCCTTCACTGAAACCTTCATTTTTATACTTTAGTGAATCTACTATTTTGATTGTAAATAGTCTGCCAATACCGGCCTGTCAACACCACCTTTCCGGACCTTTCGCTTATTCCATAATGTTCTAATCTGCAATGGCTTACATTGTTCATTTTTTGTTAAAAAAGCATTGCATCGCTGCAAATATTTCGATAGTTTGATTAGCGTTCAAGGGGGTATGTTTATATGTCAAAGGAAGACAAAGAGCACGCTCTAAAAGCAAACGCCGAGGGCCACGCGCAGGTCAGCGGTAGCGAATACACCGCCGATAAAATCCAAAAATTGGAGGGCGTTGAGGCCGTTCGTAAACGGCCCGCGATGTACATCGGCGATACCGGCGAACGGGGATTGCACCACCTTGTCTATGAGGTCGTGGATAACTCGATCGATGAGGCGTTAGCCGGCTACTGCAAGCACATTGATGTCATCATCCACGTCGGCAATTCGATTACAGTCATAGACGACGGACGCGGCATCCCGGTGGACATGCACAAGACGGAAAAGAAACCGGCGGTCGAAGTTGTGCTGACCGTGCTCCATGCCGGCGGCAAGTTCGACAAAAAGAGCTACACGGTTTCCGGTGGGTTGCACGGCGTCGGTGTCACCTGTGTCAACGCGCTCAGCGAATCACTCGAAGTTGAGGTGAAGCGCGACGGCAAAGTCCATCACATGAAGTTCAAACGCGGCAAGACCGCATCGAAGCTCGAAGTGATCGGCAAAGCCAAAGGCACCGGCACCAAGATTACCTTCACGCCTGACCCGGAAATCTTTCCAGTCCGTGAATTCAAATATGAAATCCTCGCCAACCGGCTCCGCGAACTGGCGTTTTTGAATCGCGGCATTGAGATCACACTTACCGACGAACGGACCAACAAGAAGGAGTTGTTCAAATTCAATGGCGGCATTGAGGAGTTCATCAAGCACATCAATCGTGCCAAGGAACCACTCCATCCAAAAGTCATTTACGTCCAGAAGGAAAAAGACGGCATCTCTGCCGAGGTTGCTCTTCAGTATAACGAAGGCTACAACGAATCCGTCTATTCTTACGCCAACAACATCAACACGATTGAAGGCGGCACGCATCTCAGCGGGTTCCGGTCGGCTTTGACCAAGGCCATCAATCAATACGCCAAGTCCAATAATTTGCTGAAAGAGAAAGACCCATCGCTCAGCGGCGATGATCTGCGCGAGGGTTTGACGGCTGTCATCAGCGTCAAAGTGCCCAACCCACAGTTCGAGGGACAGACCAAGACCAAGCTCGGCAACGGCGAAGTCGAAGGCATCGTCAACTCGATCGTGTATGAAGGTTTGATGACGTTCCTCGAACAGAACCCGCCAGTGGCCAAACGGATCCTCGACAAAGCACTGACTGCCGCTCGCGCCCGCGAAGCCGCCCGCAAAGCGCGCGAAGCCGTCCGTAAAGGCGCGCTCACGGGCGGCGGTCTGCCCGGTAAGCTTGCCGATTGTTCTGAGAAGAATCCTGAACTCTGCGAGCTTTACATTGTCGAAGGCGATTCCGCCGGTGGCTCAGCCAAACAGGGGCGCAATCGGGCGTTCCAAGCTGTGCTACCGATTCGCGGCAAACTACTCAACGTCGAGAAAGCCCGCGCCGACCAGATCCTCAACAACAACGAAATTCGCACGATCATCACTGCCATTGGCACCGGCTTCGGCGTCGGCGAGGCCGAAGGTGCGTTCGACATCAATAAACTTCGGTACCACCGCATCGTCATCATGACCGACGCTGACGTGGACGGCTCGCACATCCGCACGTTGTTGCTGACCTTCTTTTACCGCAAGATGCCTGAGCTGGTGAAGAATGGCTACGTCTATATCGCCCAGCCGCCGCTCTACAAAATCAAACGCAAAAAGCGTGAGGAATATGTCGAAAACGACGACCAGATGAGCCGTATCCTCATCGAACTGGGTAGCGAAGACGCGCGATTGTACCGGCTCAAGGACAAAAAAGAATTCGCCGGTCAACAACTCATCTCCGTCCTCGAATCCCTACAGGAGCTTGAGAAACTCGTGGACACCATTGAACGACGCGGCATCAAGTTCGAAGACTACCTTGCTCACCGGGACGAAAAGACCGGGGCCTTCCCCACCTACGCTGTCCGCGTGAAGGAAGAGAACGTCGTCCGCTTCGAGTTCGCCTGCAACGACAAGGAACTCGCCAAGCTCACCGAGAAAATCGAGGAAAACCTCGACGAGATCGAAGACGACAAGCCCGGCAATGGCAACGGCAAGTCCAGCCGCGTTAAAGTCATCGAACTCTACGAGTCGGCCGGCATCCAGACCGTCATTGAGGCCCTCGAAAAGAAAGGCTTCAACCTCGACCACTACGCCGAGCAAGAAGCGCCGCTCTTTGAGCTAATCGAGGGAGAAGCGAAGGACCAAGGAGAAGAGAAGGGCAAAGCCAAACCTGAGGAGAAACGCACCCCCATCCACTCTATCCCGGCCATATTGGAACAGATCAAGGAACTCGGCAAACGCGGCCTGGTCATCCAACGATACAAAGGCTTGGGCGAAATGAACCCCGAACAACTCTGGGAAACCACAATGGATCCCGAACGACGCAAAATGCTCAAGGTCGAACTGCGCGACGCCGCCGACGCCGACAACATCTTCTCAATCCTGATGGGCGACGAAGTTGCTCCGCGCCGCCAGTTCATCGAAGAAAACGCCCTCAACGTCCGCAACCTCGATGTGTAGCATGAAACCGCAGATACACGCAGACACACGCAGATGGATGGACGCGATTGCGAATCCGCCTTCATCCGCACTCATCTGTGGTTGTTCTCTCCGTGCCGTTTCATCCCAGCCATGACTCCCGAAACCCAAGACCTCATCCATCTCCGGCTCGAACAGGCCACGGCTAGCCTGAACGAAGCCCGTCTGCTCGTCCAGCAGGACATGCGGCTCGGCGCGATGGACCGCATTTATTTCACGATGTTCTACTGTGCCTGTGCATTGCTTGCCACGAAGGAGTTCGGGCCGTCTCGCGACGGCAACATTGCGACCAAATTCCACCGCGAGTTCGTCAAGACCGGCCTCATCCCGCAAGAGATCGGCGACCGTTTCAAACGCGCCACCCAGTTGCACCACGACGCCGACCTCGGCTCAAAAACTCCGCCCGACGCCACCCGTCTCCAAGACCTCCTCGTGGACGCCGACAGTTTCTTGACCACAACAAAGCTATTTCTGGGGAAGCAATGAAAAAGCCACCGGCCAAGCGTCCAGTCGACTACACAGCTACGAAACGGCACAAAAAGCGCAAGCCGTCTGTTCTTCGCGAAGACACAACGGAATGGGCTGCCGTGCAAACAGCCACCCGGCACAAGTACCGGACACCTTCGGTAGCAATGAATCGCAAGTACGCGGTCACGACCGTGAGTGACGCAAAGAAGATCGCCAAAACTTGGCTTGCGTCATTCAAATTGGAGAACGCAGTGGACTTCGGGTTGCCGGAAGTGGATGACCGATACCATGTATGGCGCGTTCCGCTGGTGAAACAGGGAAGCAATTACCGCGTCGGCGAATTAGTGCTCGACGCTTACAACTCGATAGTGCTTGCCGAGGAAACGACTAAGCCAGACGTGATCGAATCACGCTTGCTCGGCAGAGTCGAAAGCAGTCCAGCCAAAGATGGACAGGCTAAGATGCCGGAACAAATGCAGGCTTCGTTTGTACGCAATACGGTCATTTTGGGGGATTGTGAACAGGCGTTGTTGGAAATGCCATCGCAATCGGTTGATCTGATTTTCACCTCCCCACCTTACTTCAACGCTCGTCCTGAGTATGAGGACTACCTCACCTATGAGGAGTACTTGCTCAAGATGCGCCGTGTTATCCACAACTGCCACCAAGTTCTTAGCGAGGGGCGGTTTTTCGTGATGAATGTTTCCCCGGTGCTGATTCGTCGGGCAAGCCGAGGCGAGGCATCGAAGCGGATTGCCGTACCATTCGACATGCACCGGCTTTTCGTCAAGGAAGGCTTTGATTTCATTGATGACATTCACTGGGTCAAACCCGAAGGCGCTGGATGGGCAACGGGACGCGGACGTCGTTTCGCTGCGGATCGGAATCCGCTTCAATACAAGGCGGTGCCGGTGACGGAGTACGTTCTTGTCTATCGGAAACACACCGACAAGCTGATTGACTGGAATATCCGCAATCATCCCGACCAACAGGCGGTGAAAGATTCCAAGATTACCGGCGACTACGAAACTACCAACCTTTGGCGAATTCATCCGGCGTTTCACGCTGAGCATCCAGCCGTCTTCCCGCTTGAATTAGCCAAGCGAGTTGTCCGGTACTACTCGTTCAAAAATGACGTTGTGCTCGATCCTTTTGCAGGAACAGGAACGACCGGGCGGGCCGCCGCCAGCTTGAGCCGGCGTTTCATTCTGATCGAAAACGAACCCCAATACATTGAAATCATCCGGCGAGAAATGCCCTCGTGGTTGGGTGCAGCCACCAAGGATGTGCTCTTCATGGGCTGTGAAGCGCCGGACACTTCATCAGTGCTACTCTAATGCCAACGAAAATATCTATACCGGATTTGATGCCTTCAGCTTTCCGCGAACTGGTGGAAAGTAAGGGAGCACACTTTGTTCGTCAGGTTGGCGAAGATACCGTTCGCAAAGTCGTGGTAGATATTCTTTGCGGTGTGAATCTACGCGCCTCAACAGAAAGTCTCACACGCCAGCGCATCGGGAAGGTAAATGCCGCGACGCTTTTGATTTACCTGCGCGGCCTGCAAGTCGCCTCCGATTTTAGTCGTCAGATTCCACAACTCGCAGCCGACGGATTGTCACAACGCGCGCCCAAACACGAGAAGTGGTTCTATCAATGGATGCTTGGCCTCACGGACAAAGGCTTCCAGAATGTGTTGCGCGATGATTCTTCTGCCATCGGGCAGTATGCCAAACTGTTCGCAGGGAGTTTGGAGGCGTTGGCCAAGCAAACCCGGCAAGACTACGGTGATTTGGGTTGCCGGATCAAACTTGGTCGGGAGCAAGAAGTAACTTTTGATTGGTACGACATCCTGAGTTTGTTCTGCACTATTGGCAGCCAGACCCTGGCTGTTCGCGGGTCGGAGAAGAGCACTTACGGCAAGTTGTTCGAGCGGCTTGTTCTCGGAAGCGTCTTGACCGTTCTGGATTTCGAGCACACGGCGTTGCCGCCTTCAAAACTCAGTGGCGTGTTCTGGTTGTCGAGCCGGATTGGCGAGCGCGAAGCCGATGCTACGCTTTTGATCAAGCCCGGCCAAGCAATTCGCTTCGACTTAGGATTTATCGGACGCGGCAATCCTGAGATTACAAAGGACAAAGTCTCGCGATTTGAGCGCGACCTCGAAGTGAACCAGAAGCGTTATCACTCGGCGACAATCATCATCGTGGATCGCGTTGGACCTAGCTCCGGATTGGAAGAACAAGCGCGGCGGGTTGGTGCGCATGTAATCCAGATGAGCATGAGTCACTGGCCGAAGCAGTTGGCGCAGTTGCTAAACGAAAAATTCGGCTACCGGCATGAGTTAACCGGGGTCGCGCCGCAGAAGGCTGCCGGCTACTTCCAGAAGAAACTTGAGCGGACGCAATTTGAGGATTTCGTGCGCGGCCTTCGAGCCGAAGCGGAGGAAGAATGAGGCTCATTGCCGTCACCGCAGAACATTTCAAGGAGAACTAACTAACCATGTACGCACAGAATGAAAAAGTTTCGCCGGTCAATATCTCGGAACAGATGCAGCAGGCTTACATTGATTATTCAATGTCGGTCATCGTCGGGCGCGCCTTGCCCGATGCGCGGGACGGATTGAAGCCATCGAACCGGCGCGTGCTCTACGCGATGCGCGAGTTGGGCCTGCTCCACAACAAACCCTACACGAAATGCGCCAAAGTCGTCGGTGAAGTGCTCGGCAAATACCACCCACACGGCGACTCGTCGGTCTATGACACGCTCGTGCGCATGGCGCAGGATTTCTGTCTCCGGTATCCGTTGATTGACGGCCAAGGCAACTTCGGCTCGATTGACGGCGATCCGGCCGCCGCTTACCGGTACACGGAATGCCGGCTCGAAGAGATTGCCGAGGAGCTTTGCGCGGACCTAGACAAGGACACCGTTGATTTTCAGCCGAACTTCGATGAGAAAGAAGTTGAGCCGGTGGTGTTGCCGGCGGCGTTCCCAAACCTGTTGGTCAACGGCTCGACCGGCATCGCCGTCGGCATGGCGACCAATATCCCGCCGCACAACCTCGGCGAGACGATTGACGCCGCCTGCGCGCTCATTGACGAACCAGACCTCGACGTTGAAAAGCTCGCCAAGCTCATCAAAGGCCCAGATTTCCCCACCGGAGGTCTAATCTGCGGCAAACAGGGTATCAAAGATTACCTTCTTACCGGACGCGGCTCGCTGAAAATTCGCGGGCAGGTCGACGTCGAGGAAGTCAAAGGCGGCAAAGAACGCATCGTCATTAGCGAAATCCCCTACAACGTCAACAAAGCCACCCTCATCGAGAACATCGCCCACCTCGTCAACGACAAGAAAATCGAGGACATCTCCGACATCCGCGACGAATCCAACAAGGAAGGCATGCGGATCGTCATCGAGCTAAAACGCGACGCCATCCCGAAAGTCGTCATCAACAACCTCTACAAACACACTCAGTTGGAGGACACCTTTGGCGTCATCATGCTGGCGATTGACCACGGCAAGCCGCGCACGATGAACATCAAACAGATGCTCGAATGTTACATCGCGCACCGCAAGGAAGTCGTCACCCGCCGCACCAAGTTCGAGTTGCGCAAAGCCGAGGAACGCGCCCACATCCTCGAAGGCTACCGGATCGCGCTCGACAACATTGATGCCGTCGTCAAGATCATCAAGGAAGCCGACGACCGTGAACAGGCCAAAACGAAGCTGATGGCGAAGTTCAAGCTCACCGAAATCCAGGCCAACGCCATCCTCGATCTCCGGCTCTACCAGCTCACCGGCCTCGAACGCGACAAGATCGAGGAAGAATACGCCGAACTCATCAAACGCATCGCCTACCTCCAGAGTCTCCTCGCCAGCGAGCGGAAGTTGATGGCCGTCGTCAAACAAGAGTTGCTCGACATCAAAGCCAAGTACGGCGACGCGCGGCGCACGGCCATCACCGAAGACGAAAGGATCGTGATAGATAAAGACTTGATTCCCAAAAAATCATGCATCGTCACCATCAGCCACCAGGGCTATCTCAAACGCACGGCAGTCAGCGCCTACCGGAGCCAGCGGCGCGGCGGCAAAGGCGTCATCGGCATGGAACAACGCGAAGAAGACTTCATCGAACACCTCTTCGTCTGTTCCACCCACGACAACATCATGTTCTTCACCGAAGACGGCCGGGTGTACGTCGAGAAAGTCTATGAACTACCGGAGATGGGGCGCGCCGCCAAAGGCCGCTCCATCGCCAACTTCCTGCAACTCCGTCCCGACGAGAAGGTCGCCGCCCTCCTGCGCATCAAAGAATTCACCGACAAGGATTACCTGTTGATGGCCACCAAAGCCGGTCTCATCAAGAAGACCGTTCTCAGCGCCTATCAAAACGTCCGCAAAGGTGGCATCATCGGCATCAACATCGAGAAGGGCGACCGGCTCATCGGCGTCAAACTCACTAACGGTAACAACGAAGTCATATTGGTGACCAAGGACGGCATGAGCATCCGGTTCCATGAAGAAGAAGTGCGCGACATGGGCCGTGGCGCGACCGGCGTCTATGGCATCCGCCCCGAAAAAGGCGACTACGTGGTCGGCATCGAGATCGTTGACCCCAACGCCACACTGCTCGTGGCCGGCGACCAAGGCATCGGCAAACGCACCCCGTTCGACGAATACCGGCAACAGAGTCGTGGCGGCAAAGGCATCATCACCATCAAGACCACTGACAAAGTGGGTTCAGTGGTCGGCGCGCTCAGCGTGACCGATACCGACGAAGTGATGCTCAGCACCGCCCAAGGCCAGACCGTCCGCACCGGCTGCAAAGACATCCGCATCTGCGGTCGCAACACCCAAGGCGTCAAGCTCGTCACGTTGAACCAAGGCGACAAGCTGGTGGCCATCGCCAGAGTCATCAGCGAACAACAAGAAGAAGCCGCCGAAGGTGCGGAGGAAGACAAGAAGGCCTGAGCCAGTATGGTGCGTTACACAACGAAAGCGAAGCCCACAAAGAAGCGTCGCCTGGCGATGGTGCGGGAGAGCGGCTTGGCTGTGGAGGAAACGCCGCCGAAAGCGCGCAAAGCGATGCCGCCGCCAGTGGCGGCGTTGCGTACGGCAAGCTGATTCCCTTTGGCTGGTACGGCGGGAAGTTTTCGCATTTGGATTGGCTGCTGCCGCTGTTGCCGGCATGTCACCATTACTGCGAGCCGTTCGGTGGCTCAGCGGCGGTGTTGCTCAACCGGTCACCATCGCCGGTCGAGACGTACAATGATCTGGACGGCGAGGTGGTGAACTTCTTCCGGGTGTTGCGCGACGAGAAAGACCGTTTGATTGAGGCGATTGGGTTGACGCCGTTTTCTCGGGAGGAGTTTGCGCTGGCTTGCCGGCTTGATCCCAGCGTGTCACGGTTGGAACGCGCCCGGCGTTTTTACGTGCGGGCGAGACAGGTGCGGACGGGCCTGGCGCAAAAGGCTAGCCTCGGCCGGTGGGCAAACTGCAAGAACACCAGTCGCGCCGGCATGAGCGGCGTGGTCAGCCGGTGGCTTGGGGCGGTGGAAGATTTACCGGCGATTGCGGAACGGTTGTTGCGGGTGCAAATCGAGAACCGGCCAGCCGTTGACGTAATTCGGCTCTACGATTCGCCCCAACCCCTGTTCTACTGCGACCCGCCATATGTCCACGCCACGCGCACGGACTCGAATGCTTACGGGTACGAGATGAACGACGAGGAACATGAGGTGTTGGCGGCGGCGTTGAATCGGGTGCGTGGCAAGGTCGCGCTTTCCAACTATCAGTGTGCGTTGATGGACAAGCTGTATCCCGCTCCGAAATGGCGAAAGACGGTCACCGGACCGCGAACCAATCACGCCACCAAGGGCAAACGCGTCGAAGTGCTGTGGACCAACTACAATCCCATTGAGGCCAGCAATGACCACCAACAAAGACTGCTCTAAACTTCTTGAAGCCGCTCTCCAACGCGCTGCCGCACGTCTTGACCAGTCGTTTATTGCTGACGCTGCGCTCCGGGAGAAGCTGGCCTATGTTATTGGTTGCCCCAGTAATCGCGCCGGCGCGCGTTTCCTCATGGCCTGTGCGCTCGCCAAGATGGATGTCCCGAAGCTGGAACATCCGCAAGCCGTTCATCGAGGTCTATACCGGCGCGGCGAAGAAGAACGCCTATTCCGGACGCGGCTACGATGAGCAGTACATTTTCGACATCATTCAACGTTACCGACTGCCATGCAGCCCCACGACGGCGTTTCTCACTCCCGGCTTCCGCACCAAGAACGTCGTCCTCACCAAAGACCAGAAGTTGCGCGGTCGCCCTGCCGAAATGTACGAGCACATCTTGGACATTCTGGATGCCGTTCACCGGGGCAAATTGACCGCGCGCGAGGTTCTCGATGAATCAGTCCGCTTGCTGTTGGTCGAGCGCAATCAGCGAAAGAAGAGGTTGGAGACGTTGCTGGAAGGTTTGCGGAAAGATGCCAGCGAACTGCCGCTTTCATCCGAGGACATTGTGCGTCTGATTGAGCAACACTTGCAGTGCAAACACGCCAGCCGACTGCCCGTGCTGATCGTTGCTGCTGCTTACCGGGCTGCCGCCGAGAAACTTGGCGAGAAAATTCTTCGTCTGAATCCGCACAATGCCGCTGACAAACAGACCGGCGCGCTCGGCGACGTGGAAATCACCTTGCTGGGCGACGACAAAGTTGTGACCACCTACGAAATGAAGGACAAGATCGTCACGAAGGGCGACATTGACATCGCCATCGAGAAGATCGTGAATGGCACCGGCATTCAGAACTACATCTTCATCACCACCGAGCCGATTGATCCGGAAGTTCGTGCCTACGCCACCGCGCAGTACGCCGAACTTGGCGGCATCGAGATTGCCATCCTCGACTGCCTGTCCTTCCTGCGCCACTTCCTCCATTTATTCCACCGCATTCGCGCAGATTTCCTCAACCGGTATCAAGACTTGGTCCTGAGTGAACCTGATAGCGGCGTCAACCAAGCCTTGAAAGAAGCCTTCCTCGCTTTGCGAAAAGCGGCAGAAGCAACAGAGTGAATCTGTGACTGGGTAGTGCGGGTAATATTCACCAAACCGATCGCACGTCAGTCGGCTGAAGTGCTGGTTTGCCGGAAGGGGGGATGAAGTTGGCCGGTGATTCCGCAGCCGATCCAATCGCAAGGCAGCCAGCGCGGGTTGGCGCCGGTGATTCGGCGTTTCTTCCCGCCAGAGGCGGGCGAGGCTGTGCATCGGAACGGCTGGTCGTCGTTGCCTTTCGGCGGGTTTGCTGGCATAGTGGGAGCGGTCAAACATGAAACGCGAATTCAATGTCATCATCGAGCGTGACGCGGAGGGGTACTATGTGGCGCGGGTGCCCGAACTCCGCGGTTGCCACACCCAAGCCAAATCGCTGGACACGCTGATAAAGCGCATCCGGGAAGCTATTGCGCTCTGTTTGGAGGTCGAGGGTGAAGCTCAATCGGCCGGTGAGTTCGTTGGCGTGCAGCGGATCACGGTCTGAGTATGCCACGTCTGCCCCGATTGCGCGGACGTGAGATTATCGCCGCCCTTCGTGCGGCTGGCTTCGTGGTCGTCCGCGTCAAAGGTAGCCACCATTTCCTCAAGCATCCCGACGGACGCTGCACCGTAGTTCCTGTTCACGCCGGTGAAACCATCGGCCCCGGCCTGCTGAAAAGCATCCTTGATGATGCCGAGTTGACGGTTGAACAGTTCATCGAACTGCTTTGACGTGACTGCTGCCACACTCCGTTGCGAACTTCGCCGGCAAGCCGACCCGCAACGCGCCGTCATCTTCCAACGCTTCTTCAAGACGGGGCCGGGTGAGTATGGCGAAGGGGACCGGTTCATCGGGTTGAACGTGCCGCAGGTTCGGCGGTTGTTCAACCTTCGATGTTTATCCGTCCAGCAGATCTATGGCGGATTCGAGCTTGGCGCGGATGTTGGCGAGGCGGATGGGGTCGGTGACAGGCAGGGCGCCGTGGTCTTGGACGTAGAAGGTGTCAACCGCCGCGCCTACCTCAAAAGTGGGCAGGTGGCACTGTTGGATTTTGGCAATGTGGCCAGCTTTGACCCGCGCACCCAGGGGTTAATTACCGAATTACTGCTGGCGTTGGTGATGTTGGAACCCCGGCGCTGTGTGCAGTTAACCTTGGAATTGTCGGAATCGCCGCGCCCGGATGACCTGAACCAGTTGGAGCAGGATTTCAGTCGTTTGTTGCGCCGTTATTACCCCCGCAGTTTGGGGCAGGTGAATTTTGGGCAACTACTGGGGGAAATTTTGGAAACGGCGCGCCAGAACCGGGTGCGGTTGCCGGGGAGCATGGGGATTCTCGCGCGCACGTTGGCCTATTTGGAGGGGATCGGGCGGGAACTCGACCCCCAGTTTGACCTGGTGGGGGAAATGCGCCCTTTGATGGGACAACTGTTGCAGCGGCAATTTTTGGGTACGGATGGGATGGCGGCGCTCTGGCAAACGGCTTTGGATTTGCGTTCTCTGTCGTTGGATTCGCCCCGGCAGGTGGATTTGTTGCTGCAACGTCTCAATTCGGAAAATTTGCGTTGGCAGGTGAATATCACGGATATTGAATTGCTGCAACGGGCGGTGGATACGGCG
>CALBCO010000272.1 GCA_937927265.1 uncultured Verrucomicrobiae bacterium
GGGGGGGGTGAGTAATCTATTCTTCGGTTACAGGTAGCCCCATGGTGGGGCTACCTGAGCAGTTACATTAAGCTAAATCTCCATGCCGCAAGAACCACAGCCAACCGAAGGAAAAGCGATGAAGCAAAAGAAAAACGTAACGCGTCGGCAATTCTTGAAAACGAGCGCGGCTTTCAGTGGCGTGTTGATTTTGCCGAAAAACATTCTAGCCCAAGGCCAGTCGCCGAACAGCCGTCCCAACGTCGCTCTCATCGGTACGGGACAGGCCGGGGCAGTCGGTTTCAAGAGTTTAATGGCCAGACATGAAAGCGGCGATATCAATTTGGTTGCGTTGTGCGACGTGGATCGTCGGGGACTGGCCAACGCCATGAAACGGAAGTTATGGACCTGGGACAAAAATCCCAGCTTCGATCCCGACCCAGAATACGGTCCGCAGGCGGCGTTTGAGAAGCATCCGGACGCGGTGCATTTCAGCGATTACCGGGAGATGTTCGACACGATGGCCGACAAGATTGATGTCGTTTATATCGTCACCCCCGACCACAATCATTTTGACCCGACGCTGCGGGCGATTCGGCTCGGCAAAGCTGTGGCCACGCAAAAGCCGTTGTGCAATATCATCGCTCAATGTCGGACGATCACCCGTGCGTTAAAGGAACATCGGGTGCCGACCTTGATGGGGAATCAAGGCTATATCGCGGAAGGGCCGCGGCTCTTGAAAGAATGGTACGACGCGGGTCTGTTAGGCGAGCTGGTCGAAGTGCACGCTTGGACAATCAATAAAACGTCAGTTCCCCTCGTGAACGATTATCCGCCTGGCGAGCCGGTGCCGGACGGATTTGGTTGGAACCTGTGGCTTGGTCCGTCGCCGGGGGACTTGCCCTACCATCATTATTACTGCCCTGGCCAATGGCGATTCTGGACCCGTTTTGGCAATGGATGGGTGGGAGATTGGGCTGTGCATGCCTTTGGTCCGATCTGGTACGCCTTTGAGCCGGGCTGGCCGGAGCGGATTGAGGTATGGCGGGAAACACCGTCGCCGCTTCAGTTCACCGGGAAGGCGCGGTTGACCTATCACATTCCCAGCAACGGTCGCATCCCAGCCTTTCGCCTGCACTGGTATGAGGGCGGTCCCGACAACGTGCCGCCGTTGCCGCCCGGCGTGACGGTGGATTTCGCGAACTCGCCTTGCGGCGCCGGTTTGTTGGTGGTCGGCACCAAGGCCTGCGTGCTGGCCGACGGATGGGGGGGCAATATGCGGATTGTTCCCGAAGAAAAGTTTGAAGAACTGAAACCGCATCTGCCACCCAAGACCCTGCAACGCCGGTTTACCCGGTTGGAAGACGCGTTGAAACAAGGATCGTTCGACACCGGCTCGCCCTTTGAAGTAGCGGCCGAGCTGACTAACTTCTGTCTGTTGGGAAAAATCGCGTTGCAAGTGAATCGCAATCTGGACTTCGATCGAGCGGCGTTCCGGTTCAAGAACGATCCGGAAGCCAATGCGTTGATGGCCGGCCCGTATCAGGCCCGCGCCGGCTACTCGCCTTGGTCCATGGAGGGTTGAAGAGTATGACCACGAACCCAAGAGGCCGTTATCCTGCTCTGCGAGGAGCGCTCGGCGGCGCCACGGCCGTTGCACTGATTTTGGCCATTCCGATCATCAGCCTGGGTGCTTTCCACGGCGATCCACCGGATGAAAACCACCCGTGGGCGGTGCATGACCTGCGTCGGCCCGCGCCATCGGTCGTCACCCCCGGTCCGAAGCCCGGCGATCCGCCATCGGATGCCATCATTCTTTTCGACGGTTCTTCACTCGCCGCTTGGGAAACCGTTCAACGAACCGCAAACGGCACGGTGGAAATTGTTCCGGCCACATGGCGGATGGTGGATGGCGCGCTTGAGGTCAATCCGAAATCCGGCAGCTTGCAAACGAAGGAAAAATTCGGCGCCTGCCAGTTGCACATCGAGTGGCGGACACCGGTTACCGATCATAAGCCAAAATGGGGGCCAGGCGAGGGCAACAGCGGGGTGTATTTCATCGGCATGGGCACGAATCTCTGGGGAGCCGCCTTTTATGAAGTGCAAATCCTGGATTCGTATGAAAATCCATCGTATCCCGACGGTCAAGCCGCGGCCGTATATGGGCAGGCTCCGCCGCTGGTGAATGCGTCGCGACGACCGGGGGAATGGCAATCCTACGACATCGTCTTTCATCCGCCAAAATTTGACGCCACCGGGGCGGTGCTGGATCGCGCCTCGATCACGGTGTTTCACAACGGCGTGCTGGTGCAAGATCATTGGTTGTTTGAAGGCGCAACCGGTTTTGGGCGGCGGGCGCAATTTAAGCCACATCCTGACACGGGCCATATTCTGTTGCAGGATTATGGGATTCCAATTCAGTTTCGCAATATCTGGGTTCGGCCCCTGCCGGCGCGCACCGCGCCGACCCCAGCCGAAGTCGCAGCCACCCGGCAACAAACCGCCGCGCAAATCCGCGCCGAAGCCCAACAAGCGGGGGGCCGACGGCGGTTCCTTTTGTTGTTGGAATCGCTGGTCTATGCAGATGATTCGGCCACCCGGACCGTCGTGAATGAATCCTTGGCCGCGTTGAACGTGGAAGTCACCAGAATGGGTGAGGACGCCATCAAGAAAAATGCCGACGAACTGCGCGCCCTCTATCAGGCGCTGAAATACTGTGTCCGGCACAAGATTCTCGCCGAGCCGATACCCGCGCTCGGTGTGATCGAACAAAAACTTCAAGCCGCTGGAATCAAGCTGCCATAGCCACTCCGTTCTTGCTATTGAAGATTAGCAACAACCAACAGAGGAGATTCGCCGTGAAGCCACAGTCAATCCTGCCAGCCCGTTACATCGCCGCCGCGTTACTCGCGTGTGGACTTGTCCACGCCGCCCCCGCTGCCCCGAAAGCTGAATGGAGCATTATCGGCGCCGAGCGCGCGGACTTGGTAATCGTGGAACGCTCCACGCCGCGTTTCCGGCTGGAAGCCCTGCGGGTGGGGCACGGGTGGATTCATCCTAAGCTCGGTGCGTCCAAGCCGGTCGTGGAAAACGGTCGGCGCATTTGGGAAGAAAAAGGCGTCGGCTTCTACAAGAGTTGGTGGGACAAGGAACCCACAGGTGGCCGGCATGATCTGCGCGTTGAGGTCGTCTCGGCGGGCGCAAACGCCGTCCGCATCGAGCTGCAGGCCCGGCCGGATCATGAACAAGTCTATAGCTTTCCTAACGATGGTGTGGGGCTGGGGTTCAAGATCGTCAAGTCGCCCTATTTCAAGGGCGGCGACTGCCGGCTCGAATTGTCCGACGGCAAAGTTCTCGATAAGCCGTATCCGTTGCCGCGCGACGGGCACGGCAAGGTCAAGTCCCTCCAAATCAAAACTGCCGCGGGCGTCCCGACGACGTTCAGTTTCGATCCGCCGGTGTTCATTCATGCCGACAATGACGAAGTGCGGATGTTTGCCGCGCCCGGCGACAAAACGGCGGCGGGCGGCGTGATGAAGCAAACCATCGTCGTGACGCTGGCGCAGCCGTTCGCGTTCGAGCCGGCCAACCGTTGGGTGGACACGGCCAACTGGATCGTGCTCGATCACCCAGCGGCGAATGATTTTTCGCCCGGTAGTGTCATCGGCGCCGAGGAGTGGCTGGAGAAACCCGCCGGCAAACACGGTTGGCTGAAGATGGATGGCGATCGGTTTGTCTTTACCGACGGCACACCGGTGAAGTTTTGGGGAAGCAACATTTCGTGGAACCACATGGCTTGCGCGCCGGAGGTGGCTGATCAATGGAACGACAAATGGGCCAAGCTCGGCGTGAATCTGGTCCGCCTGCACAAGTTCCTCGACCACGAATGGGCGGGGATCATGACCAGGGAAGATCACATGGTGCCGAATCCAAATCTGATTGGCAAATTCGACTACTTCCACGCTTCGGCGAAGAAGCGCGGCAT
Source organism: uncultured Verrucomicrobiae bacterium (assembly GCA_937927265.1). Classification (GTDB taxonomy): domain Bacteria; phylum Verrucomicrobiota; class Verrucomicrobiia; order Palsa-1439; family Palsa-1439; genus CALBCO01. The sequence continues at coordinate 3,965 of CALBCO010000272.1, forward strand.
CTATCTGGCCTGGTCTGCCAGCTATCGGTTCAAAGTCACGCCAGCCGACAAGGACAAGGTCTGGTTCTACGACGAAATCGTGGCCAACGACCCGAAGGAAATGGGCACGTATGAATACCACATGAAATCCTATGCGCCCGATTTGCAGGATTTGCTCATCGCGCAGACGATCAATCTGCTGACGCGGACGAACTCCGTCACGGGTATTCGGTATGCCGACGATCCGGCGTTGGCCTACATCGAGCTGCACAACGAAGAGGACATCTTCATGGCGCATGATGACCACCGCGGATTGGAGAAAGCGTATCCCAAATACTTCGCCGCGTTTCAGCAGCGGTTCAACGATTGGCTCAAAAAGAAATACGGCACGCAGGAGGCGTTGCAAAAGGCGTGGGGGACGCATTATCCGCAGGGGAAAGACCTCGGCGAGATTCGGCCCCGGTATCCGTCGTGGGGCGTGACGAATATCGTGGACCCGTACATGGCCGACACGATGAAGTTTATGTACGATGAACAACTCTCGTTCTATCAGCGGTTCGTCAAAGCCATTCGCGCGACGGGCTATCAAGGCGCGATCTGCGGCAGTTGCTGGCAGGCGTCGAACTGGCCGGGACACCTGCTCAATACACTGACCGACTACGAAGTGGGCTTCATTGACCGGCATAACTACGCGCCGACGTTCCTCGACAATCCCGGCGTGGGCAACTTCAGCGTCGGTTTCCAGCAAGTGAAAAACCGGCCGTTCAACCTCTCCGAATGGGGCGGTGGCCCGGTGGATGTGCCGACGGTCGCCATTTACGGCCTGGGCTTGCAGGGGTGGGACGCATCCTGCCAGTTTTCGAGCACCAAGCCGACCATCCTCAACAAGATGGGGCGCGACTGCAACTCGTGTTGCGACGACTTCATTCAG
>CALBCO010000273.1 GCA_937927265.1 uncultured Verrucomicrobiae bacterium
GGGCGATAACGAATTGTTCGCTCCCGCCGGCTTGCTGCTTTTCGACGGGGCCGCTTTTCAAAGCAAACACGTGGCCGACATCTTTGACGCGGCGCACGCGAACGGTTCGCCGCCCGAATTCGCGCCCTGCGGCGGCGGGGCCGGACCGCGCCCCACCTATGCGTATGCCGACGCCGCGGTCAGCCTGCCGTATGCGATTTGGCAAATCTACGGCGACCTCGCGTTGGCGCGCCGGTACTGGCCGAACATCCAGGCATATTTGCGCAGCCTCGATGCTGCCGCGGACGCCGAAGGGTTGGTCGTGCACGGGGCCTATGGCGACTGGCTGACCACGGAACCGAAGACGCCGCACGCCATCCTCGGACCGGTCTTTCAGGCGCTCACGTTCCGGCAAGCGGCGGAACTGGGCGAAGCCCTGGGCGATTCCGCAGCGGCGGACTTGTATCGTCGCCGCTTCAGCGAAGTCGGCGACCGCTGGCGCCGCCGGCATCTGCGGGCGGACGGCACCATTGAGTCCGACACGCAGACCATCTACGCCTGCGCATGGCACGCGGGCTTGATTCCCGACGGGATGAAGCCGCTTGTGGCCAAGGCGTTGCGGGCAGCGTTTGCCCGGCATCACGATCACCTGCGCACTGGCATTTGCGGCACCGCCCGGTTGCTCGACGCGTTGATCGCGGCCGGCCTCGATGACGTGGCGTGGAAAATTCTCACCGACGACACGTTCCCGTCCTACGGCTATTTCCTCAAGAACGGCGCGACGACGATGCCGGAATGGTGGGACCCGTGGCCCGACGGCAACGAGATCACCAAGTATTGGGACGGCTTGAACGTGGACCGGGCGCAAGGCGAGTTTGCGGGGTCGCTCAATCATCCCGTCTTCGGCGCGGTGCTCGAAGGGATTGTCCGGTACGTCTGGGGTTTGCGCCAGTCGCCCGGCAGCGTCGGTTTCCGCGACGTGATCATCGCGCCGCGGTTCACCGACCGGCTGGCCGCGGCGCGCGGCCAGTTTCATTCGGTCCACGGAATGTACAAGCTCGCCTGGCAGCAACAGACTGGCGGCGTCCGATTCGAGATCGAGATTCCCAATGGTTGTCGGGGGACACTTTTGCCTGCCAAACCCGGTGCGGCCGCGGTGCCGCTGCCGAGCGGTCGGACCGAAATCACAGTCTGACGCGCCCCCGAAAAGAAACAAGCGACGAGATGACGAAACTCGCGCTCGCGCGGGTATCGGAAAGGAAAGCGGTGCTGGGCGCACCGCGCTCCAAGACGCCGTCGCGCGGTGCGAAAGCGTCAGCGATGGGCGGAGCGATTTTGGAGTGCGCCGCGGCAGTGGCGCTTTGGAATGCCAGCAACAGGACCAATGAACGTAGCGGGGAAGTACTTGTCCATGCTGGTTGTGACTTCCTTGCCAGAATCTGCTCGCTTGCCGAATGGACTTTGTTAGTATCCGCCACCGTTTGCACCAACCAACGGAGGTACGATGAACAAATTGCGGATTGGCGTTGTGGGCCTCGGCATGGGCCGGCACCATGTCCGGGGGTTCAAAGAACATCCCGCCGCCGAAGTGGTGGCGGTGGCCGACACCGATGCCCACCGGCTGCACGAAATGGCCAACGAACTCGGCGTGCCCGGCCGCTACACCAACGCTGCGGACATGATTCACCGCGAACGGCTGGATGTGGTCAGTATTGCCACGCCGAACAAGTTTCACGCGCCGTTGACCCTTGCCGCGCTGGAGGCCGGTTGCCACGTGCTCTGCGAAAAACCCATGGCAATGAATGCTACGGAAGCCCGGCAGATGCTGGCGGCCGCTGCGCGAGCCGGCAGACGGTTGATGATCAACTTCTCCTACCGATTCACCGAGCAATCCTGGGCGCTGAAAAAAGAAGTCGAGAGCGGCGTGCTCGGCGAGGTGTATTTCGCGCGCACCATCTGGCATCGGCGGCGCGGGTTGCCGGGGTTTGGCGGATGGTTCGGGCAGAAGGAATTATCCGGTGGCGGACCGTTGATTGATCTTGGCGTGCATCGGCTCGATCTGGCGTTGTGGTTGATGGGCTACCCGCGTCCTGTTTGGGTGCTGGGCAGCACATACAATCCCATCGCGACGTGGTTGGCAAAGGAACAGGGGAAAAAGTTTGATGTGGAAGACTTCGCAATTGGTCTGGTGAAATTCGCCAATGGCGCGACGCTGGAAATCGAAGCCTCGTGGGCCGCTAACATTGCGGAGCGCGAGTTGATGGAGACCCGGCTCTTCGGCACCGCCGGCGGTCTGGTCCAGCGCAATCGCAATGAGGGGTACGAGTTCGAAGCGGCGATCTACGTGGAGCGCAATGGCGCGCAGTACGACTTGCACCTGCATCCGCCGGTGCCCAAGCCGAAAAATTCCATGTACCATTTCGTCGTGGCTCTTGTGACCAACACGTCGCACACGGCGACGGGTGAGGAGGGGTTGATCGTGATGGAATTGCTGGACGCACTCTACGAAAGCGCCGCGACCGGCCAGCCGGTCGCAATCAAGGGATAAACGCCCGTGAGCGCCGCGTGTCCCAATTTGCTGTTCATCATGACTGACCAGCAGCGATTCGACGCGCTCGGCGCGAACGGCTACCGGATCATCCACACGCCGAACCTCGATGCGTTGGCCCGGCGCAGCGTGAACGTACAGGGCTTTTATACGCAATCGCCGGTCTGCGTGCCGAGCCGTTGCAACCTGTTCACGGGCCGGTATCCGCACGCGCATCGTGTCCGCGAAAACCACAGCTTGCTGGAAGCCGGCCGTGAGATTCATTTGTTTCGGGTGTTGAAAAAGGCAGGCTACCGGCTCGGCTACTGCGGCAAGAACCATCTGCTGGAACAGGAGGAGTTCGCCAACTTCGACTTTGTCAACATTGACCCGCATGACGCCCCGTCGTTGACGGACTGGTATCAGCAATACCGCAACGGTCTGCGGGCGCAGGGGCAACCCGAAATCTGGCGGGCCGGCACCTTCCACGATTTTCCGGATGAGGCGACCCGCACGTGGCGCACGGCCCAGCCGGCCCTGGAGTTTCTGCAACAACAGACGGCCGATCAGCCGTTCTGTTTGTGCGTGTCGTTCTCCGATCCGCACGTGCCGCATCTTGCGCCGCGGCGGTTTGAGCCGTTGTATCCGCTGGACCGGCTGGAGCTTTATCCGCGGCGGGAAGGGGAGTTGGCGGAGAAAGCGCGGCGATTCCACATCAAATGGCGCGCTCAGAAATCTGACACCGCCGACGAGGCGGGGCGCCGGCATTATCTGGCGGTTTATTACGCGATGATCAGTTACGTGGACGAGATGATCGGGCGCATCCTGGCTGGGCTGGCGGAGCGGGGGTTGGCGGAGAACACGTTGGTCGTGTTCACCAGCGATCATGGCGATTTTTGTTTCGAGCACAATTTGGTCAAGAAAGATTTGGTGTTGTTGGAAAGCCTGCTCCACGTGCCGTGTCTGTTCAGTCTGCCGGGCAAACTGCAACCGCGTGTCGTCTCCGACTCGTTGATGGAACAAGTGGACGTGATGCCGACCCTTCTTGACCTGCTGGGTGTGGCGGTGCCGTTTGGCGTGCAGGGCCGGTCGCTGCTGCCGTACCTGCGCGGAGAAAAACCGGGCCATCGCGATGCCGTCTATGGCGAGGTGTGTCCGCCGTGGCTCTACAACCGGTTTGCCAGTTACGAGGCGTTTGAGGCGCACCACGGCGGTTGGGAAAAAACGCCGATGAATGTACCGGGCGATTACACCAAGTGCATTCGCACCCGCGATTACCGCTACATCTGGTATGGCACCGGCGAGGAGGAGCTTTACGACCTCCGCCGCGATCCACATGAGCAATACAACGTGGCCGGACAGCACGAGTACGCCACCATCAAGACCGAGTTGAAATTGCGGCTTTTGGAGTGGCACGCCCTGACCGAAGATCCGCTCGACCCGTTATCCATCCGGCAACTGCAAACCGAATACGCCGGCTGGCAAACCGGCCAGATTTCTCCCGGCCCGCTCTACGGCCCCGGTTGGTTGGACGAGCGGTTTACGCCGAACCCCCGCGAGCTTTGACCGCCTGGCGGCGCCAGGCCACCACGAGCATCTGCGCCAAAACGAGCAGCGCCAGCAGCCCGGCGCAAAGCCAATACGGAGCGCGCAGATGGCCGACTTGGCCGGCGCCACCGGCCAAGAGCGGTCCGAGGAACAACCCGCTCCCGACCATCGCTTCGTGAAACCCGCTGCCTTTGCCTTTCTCCGTCATCTCCTCCAACGTGAACAGGATGCTGGCTTGCACCGAGTAGCCGGACACCATTCCCGTCACCAGGAACGCCCACGCAAAGAGCCAGGTCGGTCACTGATGGCAAACAGCGTAATCGCCCCTGCCGCCACGGCCTGCGCCACCCACAAGGGCCACAACTGTTGCCTCCAAAATGCCGTGTAATGTAGTCCAATGAACGCCAGCACGGCACCGGCCCGCGCCAACGCCAGCAACGAACCATGCACATCGGCCGTGATACCCAGCGTGGTGGCCAGTTGCGGAAATAACGCCGCCGTGCCTGACAATGCCGCGACCACGGCGAAGTTCCCAGCCACGCCGTCTGCCGGAACCCCCGACCACGCAGGATGGCTGGCACTTCTTCGCGCGGATCGCGTGGCCCTCGTTCCACCGGCCCGGCCCGCCGCAGCATCCCCCAGACAACCCCGCAAGCGGTCGCCACCGCGCCGAACGCCCACAGCGGTCGGTGGGTGAACAACCAGCCGGTCAACGCAAATCCGGTCATCAACCCGCAATTCCACGAGATGCTGAACCACGTCAACCGGCCCGCCAACGCCGCGCCACGCTGGCCTTCGCCCAGCCACGCAATCAACGCCGGCCAAAACGCCGCCAATCCCAGACCGAGGCCTGCACTCAAACCCAGCAAAGTCGGCACGTGAGTCACAAACGCACTCGCCCAACCAATCACCCCCGTTGCCAGCACCCCCGCGCGAGCCACCACGCGCCGGCCCAAGCGGTCCGACAATCGCCCAGTCATCAGCACCCCAACGGTGTATGCCATGAAGACAACTGAACCGAGCAAGCCGAGCTCCGTGGGCGACGCACCGAGTTCCGCCGCGCGGCGACTGATGGCAAACGTCCACCCCCCGCCGCCAAATCCATCAGAAACGCCGCCAGATAAAGAATGATCAACGGATTCATGTCTGCGCCGCAAGCCGGTATCCGCAATGACCAGCGGAATCAATCCCGGAATGTTCACTGAGCCTCCGGTCGGGTGCATGATTCTCACAGGGCGGCCGCGCCTCGTGGGCCCCAAAATACGACTGGATCAGAAGCTTGTTCTCGCCGACATCTCGCCTCCGGTTTTTTCGTGGATTTCTTCTCCGACCATCCATGACCGGCGCGACGCACTTCGCAAACGTGCAGCGCGCACCAGGACTTTGCCCCGCGGCACGTCAGCGTCTTGGAGTGCGGTGCGGCAGCACCGCTTTCCCGGCCGGCAACCGTGGGTGGCTGGGGACTCCTGGCGATTGACCAAGCCAACGCCGAGAGCAATGTCCGTGTCACCATTCAACATGGGCCACGTGAAACATTCCGTACAACGTTCATGATTCGGGCGTCGGATTTCCTCCGATGACCGGAGCTTCATTTTTGGTGGGGGCTGCGTATAATGCGCGCCCATGCAATTACTCGTCGCCACCCGTAACCGGGATAAACTGCGCGAACTCCGCGCGCTGCTTCAGGAGTTGAACCTCGACTTGCTCTCCGCCCACGACCTGCGCGAGTTGCCGGAGATCGTCGAGGATGCCGACACGATTCGCGACAACGCCATCAAGAAAGCTGTTCACACCGCGCAGGCGGCACGGATGCTGACATTGGCCGACGATACCGGCCTCGAGGTGGACGCATTGCAAGGCGCGCCCGGTGTGCGGTCGGCCCGCTTTGCCGGCGAGCAGGCGACCTATTACGAGAACAACAAGAAGTTGCTCGGTTTGCTGGCGGGGGTGCCGCTGGAGAAGCGGACGGCCCGATTCCGTTGTGTGGTGGCCGTGGCGGATGCGAACGGTTTGGTGGATTGTGTGGAAGGGATCTGTAATGGCACGATTGTGGAGGCCGAACGCGGCGGCGGCGGGTTCGGCTACGATCCGCTGTTCATCCCCGATGGCCAGGTCAAGACCTTTGCCGAGCTTTCGCCCGACATCAAGAACCGCATCAGTCACCGAGCCAAAGCGATGCAAAAAGCATGGGCTGTCCTGAGTCGTTATCTGCGGGAGAAAAGCCGGTGAAAGCATTCATTTTGGCGGCTGGACTGGGCACGCGGTTGCGGGCGTTGGGGTTGGACGTGCCGAAGGTGATGGTGCCCATCGGCGGAAAGCCCTTGTTGCAGCATCATGTCGAGATGCTGACCACGCAGGGGATCCGGGAGTTGATTGTCAACTTGCATTACCGGCCGGAAAAGATCACCGACTACTTCGGCGACGGCAGCCAGTTTGGCGTGCGTATCACGTACTCGCATGAACCGGAATTGCTCGGCACGGCGGGGGCGGTGAAAAAGATGGAAGCGGCTTTGCGCGACGGGCCGTTTTTGTTGTTCTACGGCGACAACTTGCTCCGGTTGCGCATTGCGCCATTGGTGGAGTTTCACCGCGCGCACCGGGCGGTGGCGACGCTGGCGTTGTTCGAGTCCGCCGAGCCGTGGACGGGCGGGGTGGTGGAGACGGATGCCGCCGGGCGGGTATTGCGCTTTGAGGAGAAACCCGAGCGGAAAACCATTTCGACAAACCTCATCAACGCTGGTATCTATGTGCTTGAACCGGCAGTGCTGGACGCGATCCCCGCGGGCCAGTTCTGGGATTTTGGGAAGCAAGTCTTCCCGCAATTGGTGGCCGATGGTCAGCCGGTGTATGCGATGCAACCGCGCGCGTACATCCGCGACATTGGGACGCCGGAGCGGTTGGCGGCGGCGCAACAGGATTGGGAATTGGGCAAACTGGACGGGTACACATGATCATCACGCAGACACCCTTGCGGATTTCGTTGGCGGGCGGCGGGACGGACTTGCCGGATTTCTTCATGAAATACGGCGGTGCCGTGGTTAACTCGGCGATTGATAAATATCTCTACTGCATCGTCAAGGAGCGGTTTGACGATAAGATTTACGTGAACTGGTCCAAAAAAGAGATTGTGGACTCGGTGGATCAACTCGAACACGACTTGGTGCGCGAGGCCATGCGCAAGACCGGCGTGACGAAGGGCATCGAGATTTCGTTTCTCTCGGACATTCCAGCGGAAGGATCGGGCCTGGGTTCGTCCAGCAGCGTGACCGTAGGCGTGCTCAACGCGCTCTATCAATACCGCGGCGAGACCGTGTCGGCGGAACAGTTGGCGCGGGAAGCGTGCGAGATTGAGATTGACATCATCGGCAAACCAATCGGCTGGCAGGACCAATACATCGCTGCGTACGGCGGGTTGCGGTATATCCGGTTTGGACCGGGCCGTGTGGCGACGGTCGAGCCGGTGCGGGCCAGCGCCGCGACGTTGGAGGATTTGGATCACGATTTGATGTTGTTTTTCACCGGCAAGACCCGGCAGGCCGGTGCGATCTTGGCCGAACAGAAAACGAACATCGCCCAAAAGGTGACGGTGTTGCAGGAGATGGCTCGGCAGGCGGGCGAAGTCCGGCAATTGTTGGAAGCCGGCAACGTGGTCGCGCTTGGGCCGATGTTGCACCGCAACTGGGAAGCGAAACGGAAGCTGGCCAGCGGGATCAGCAACACCGAGTTGGATGCGTTGTACGAACGGGCGGTGGCGGCTGGGGCGTCGGGCGGCAAGATCGCCGGGGCCGGCGGCGGCGGGTTTTTCCTGTTGTGCGTGCCGAGTGAGAAGCGGGCGGCGGTCCGCGCGGCGTTGCGTGAGTTGCGCGAAATGCCGTTTCGGCTCGAACGAGGCGGCAGCCGCGTCATCCTCAACATGCAAAGGTACTAATTATGAAAACAGCAACGGAATTCACCCAAGATTACCTGACCGGATTGAAGGCCGTGCTTGACCGGTTGCCGGTGCCGGCAGTGGCGCGCGTGATTGAGGCGCTGGAGGCCACGCACGCGGCCGGCCAGCAGATCTTCATCATTGGCAATGGCGGCAGCGCGGCGACAGCGTCGCACATGATGAATGATTTGTGCAAAGGCACATTGGGCCACAAAGGCGACGCGCCGTGGCCGCGGTTCAAAGTGATCGCGCTCACCGACAACGTCTCGTTGATGACCGCCTGGGCGAACGACACGGACTACAATCACGTTTTCAGCGAGCCGCTGAAAAACTTCGCGCAGCCCGGTGACCTGCTCATTGGGATTTCGGCATCGGGCAATTCGCCCAACATCATCGCCGCCGTCGAAGTGGCGAAACAGATCGGGCTGAAAGTCGTCGGCATCACCGGGTTTGGTGGCGGCAAGCTCGCGCAGCTGGCTGATGTGCCGTTCGTCGTGCCGTCGAACGACTATGGCCCAGTGGAAGACGTGCACATGATTCTCGACCATATCATCACGAGCTATCTGTACGCGAAGTTGAAGGAGACCCATGGCCAATAAAGGCCGGGTGTTGATTAGCGGCGGCGCCGGGTTTATCGGCACGCATACCGCCCACGAGTTGCTTCAGGCCGGTTATCAGGTTCGGTTGTTCGACAATCTGTGCCCGCCGGTGCATGACGGCAGTGGCCAATGGCCCGTCTGGGTGCCGGCCGCAGCGGAGCGCGTGTTGGGCGATGTGTGCAACCGGGAAGACTGGCGCCAAGCTTTGGCCGGTGTGGATGCGGTGATTCATCTGGCGGCCTATCAGGATTTGCTGCCGAATTTTTCGCGCTTTTTTGAAGTCAACTCCGTGGGCACCGCGCTGCTGTACGAATTGATCGTTGCCGAGAAGTTGCCGGTGAAAAAAGTCGTCGTCGCGAGCAGCCAGTTTGTCTATGGCGAAGGCCGGTACGAGTGTGCGAAAGACGGCGTGGTGTTTCCCAACGGGCGCAACGTGAGCGGGGGGCGCTGGGATCCGGTCTGCCCGCAATGCGGCGGCGCGGTGACACCGTTGCCATTGCTGGAGACGCACGCCAATCCGAAGAACCAGTATTCCATCGCCAAGTATTCGCAGGAGTTAATGGCGGTGGCGTTGGGGAGGAACTACGGCATTCCCAGCGTGGCGCTCCGCTATTCGATCGTGCAAGGCCCGTATCAATCGTTCCGCAACGCGTATTCTGGCGTGTTGCGGGTGTTCACGTTGTCGAACCTCGCCGGCCGGCCTGCGCCGGTGTTCGAGGACGGGCGGCAGTTGCGCGATTATGTCAACGTCACCGACGTGGCGCGAGCGAACCGCTTGGTGTTGGAGTCCGATGCGGCGGATTTTGAGGTCTTCAACGTCGGCGGGGGCAGGGGCTACACCGTGTTGGAGTTTGCGGCGTTGGTGGCGGAGGTGACCGGCACGAACCTCGCGCCACAGGTCACCGGTGAGTATCGAGTCGGCGACACCCGGCATAGTGTTTCCGACATTACGAAATTGCAGAAACTCGGCTGGCAACCGACAAAGACGCCGCGTGACAGTGTGCAAGATTACGTGAAATGGATTCGGGGCGAAAAGTTGGACAAGGATTACGCGGCGGAAGCGCTGGTGAAGATGCGCCAGATGGGCGCGCTGCGGAAGGCAACGGCGTGAACGTTCAACAGTCAACGCTCAACACTCAACGCGCCATGGGGCCGGAATTGTCGGTGGTCATCCCGGCCTACAACGAAGAGCAACGGTTGCGCCGGCATGTGCCCGGTATTGTGGATTATTTGAAATCCCGAAATTTGAGATTTGAGATCATCGTGGTGGATGACGGCAGCAAGGACGGCACCGCGGCGGTGGCGCGAACATTGCCGGTGCGGTTGATTTCCTATCAGCCCAATCAAGGCAAAGGCGGCGCAGTCAAAGTCGGGATGCTGGCGGCGGAAGGTCGGTATGTACTGTTCACGGACGCCGACCAGAGCACGCCGATTCAGGAAGTGGAGAAATTGTTGGTCAAGGTGCGGGAGGAAGGCTACGACGTGGCCATCGGGTCGCGGGCCGTGGCGGGGGCGCGGATTGAGGAGGCGCAGGCGTGGTATCGGGTATGGGCCAGCAGGATCATTCGATGGGCACGGACGTTGTTGTTGTTGCGGGGGATCAAGGATACGCAGTGCGGGTTCAAGTTGATGACCCGCGAGGCGGCGCAAACGATTTTTCCGCGCGTGACGTCGCGCATGGCGATTTTTGATGTCGAGATGCTGGTCGTGGCGGCGCGGGCGGGATACCGGATTGCCGAGGTGCCGGTGCGCTGGATTCATGATCCCGACACGCGCATCCCGTATAATCTGCGCCGGGCGGTGGCGATTTGGCTGGAGTTGTTCCGCATCAAGTGGGCGCAACGCGTGATCTGGCCGGTCAAGGCGCGGACATGAACAAACGCATCGAGATTGTTTTGTTGGCGTTGATTCTGGTGGCCGGCGCGGCGTTGCGGTTTTCCCATTTCGATTTGCTGGAGTTCAAGGCGGACGAAGCCGTGGCGGCGAATCTGGCGCTGGAATTTGTCCGGGGCGGGGCGTTGCCGGCGGGCGGGCTGATGTCTAGTGTCGGCGTGACGAATCCGCCGTTATTGATCTATTTGCTGATTCCGATTTTCTTTTTCACGAGCAACGTGGCGGCCGTATCGGGCGTGATTGCGCTGTTGGGACTCGGCGCGGTGGTGGCGACCTGGTGGATGGGGCGCAAGTACTACGGGCCGGTGACGGGGCTGGTGGCGGCGGCGTTGTTTGCGGCGTCGCCGTGGGCGGTGATTTTGTCGCGCAAAATTTGGGCGCAGGATTTCGTGCCGTTGTTTGCCGTGGGCACGATGTGGGCAGTGCACGCGGTGGTGGTGGGGCGGAAACCGAAAGCGGTGTTTTGGGCGGTGTTGTTGCCGCTGGCGACGATTCAACTGCATTTTTCCGGGTTTGCGCTGACGGCGGCGGTGGTGGTGATTTTGGCATGGCTACGCCCGAAAATGGATTGGCGGTTGGCGGTGGCTGGCGGTGTGGTGGCGATGGCGTTGGCGGTGCCGTATCTCCGGGAGCAGAGCCGGCAGGAGTGGACGGAATACAAGACGATGTTGGCGCAACGCAGCGGCCGCAATTGGAACATTCCGCCGGGCATGACGATCAATCCGCAGTCGGGTTACCCGTTGCCGCGCCGCCCCAGCGAGGCATGGATGCACGCGGTGGCGATTCAAAACGCGGGCGAGATTGAGGATGTGCTCGGCTTGAGCGCGGGCGCAGAGTTTGACCGGGCAGGTATTTGGGCTAGTAAGCCCGGGCGGACGTATTTTCGGTCCGTTAGTGACGGGGTGTTGGTGGTGCAACGGCTGGTGTTTGTGGGGGTGTTGGTGTGGTTGGCGATGATGGCGGGTCGTTCGGTGCGGGCTGTTTTCAACCGTGATCCGGCGGTGCGGTCGCGGATTCAATCCGCTCCGACGGGTGTGGCGTGGATTCTGGTGGCGTGGTGCGTGGTGCCGGTGGTGGTGTTCGCGGGGGCAGGGTTGTGGACGTATTTGTCATACTACGCGATTTTGTTCCCGGTGCATTTTTTGGCAGTAGGAATGGCGGCAGAGCAAATGGCGCGACGGTTCAAGCCGGCGGTGATGGTTGCGGTCGGGGTGCTCGTGGCCGCAAATGTGTGGTTCATGGCGGATTGTTATCGGTTTTTAAGCCGGTATGGCGGGGCGCAGGGGACGTACGGCACCGGGCTGGGTTACAAAGTCGCGGCGGCCCGCTATCTGGCCCGAAAGGCGGATGTACTGGAACTCGTCCGTCAGCAACGGATGGGGCAGATGGATCAACTGGGCCGATTGGAGATGCCGCAATTGGATTTGCCGTGGTTGGCCGGACAACTCGGTACAGGGGCGGAGTTGAGGACAAACACGATGGTGATTGTGGTGGACGAGAATCGCGCGAACTATGACCCGCTGCAGGTGGCGCAATTGGCGAATCTGCCCCACACAAACTTTGGGCCAATGCGATTGTATTTCATGGAGCGGCCATGACGAACCGGGAACGGTGGATTGCTGTGGGGTTGGTAGTGTTGTGGGCGGCATTATTTTTGCCGAATCTGCGGACGAATCCAAATTGGTACGGCGACGAAGGGGAGTGGATGGAGAAGTGCTGGCAGTTCATCCACGGCACGCCGCGTGTCGGGCCGATTGTTAACGACTTTGTGTTTCCGTATCCGTATCCACCGTTGTACATGCTCGTGAACGGGGCGTTGTTGCGGGTGTTTGGTCAGGACATCGTGGTGGGGCGGGCGCTCGGCGCGGTAACAGCATTGGGGGCGGCAGTGTTGTTGTTTTGGATCGGCAGCCGGCTGCGCGACCGGACGTTTGGGTTCTTGTGTGCGGCGGCGTTTTTGGTCTATGCGGAAGCGAACATGAATTTCCGCTGGGTCCGGTCACATCCGTTTGCCGGGATGCTGTGTCTGGCATCGGTTGGTTTTCTAATCCGTTACGTGCAGGAGAAGCGGTTGCGCGACATCTTGCTGGCTGGAGTAATGGCGGCATTGGCGACGGCGACGAACTATTTCACGTATCCCCTGATTGGCGCGGTGATTTTCACGGCATTGGTGGTGAACTGGCGACATGCGCCACTGGCAGCGGCTGCTGCGGGCAGTTACGGCGTGATGTTCGTGGCGTGGTATGCGGCCACCCGCGGCTGGCCGGAATTGATGGCGCAGGTGGGCCGGTTGACGAGTGTGGCCAGCAACGAGGTGCGCCCCACAATGGCGGGTGAGGTAGCGCGGTTTGTGGGAAACATTTGGAATCTTGGTTTCAAGACGCCGACGGGGATGGGATTGCAGGGGCCGACCGGGCATGATTGGTGGCTGACGTTGGCCACGGTCGGGTTTGTGTTTCTGCCGGTGACGAAGAACAAATGGCTGCGGGCGTGGGTGCCGTTTTGGTTGTTGGTGCTCATGTACGGGGTGTTCAAGAAGCTGAACAACGTGCCGTTGTTTTTTTATCCGGCAACGATTTTTCTGCCGTTGATGGCGGTGGGGGGCGCCGGGGTATTGGCGTGGGCGGGGGAGGGGATCAAACGATGGAAGTGGCCGGAGTGGTTACCGGTCTTGGCGTTGGTGCCGTTTGCGTGGGTGTCGGCGCAGGGGGCGTGGGGACAGTTTCACAGTAAGATTGATCATTGGACGCAACGATCGGTCGCCGACGCGGAGGTAGTGATGCGGTTTGTGAACGAACGCACGACGACGAATGACGTGGTGGTGGTGCCAAAACAGATTTATTGGTTGGTCAAACACGCCAAACGCTCGATGTTGACGTTTTGCGCGCGTTACGACGGCCCGCCCAACGACATGCCCGTGCCGGTGCCGATTCCGAAAGAAAAATACTGGTTTGATCCGCGGCTGGAACATGTGAAGTACGTGGTGCTGGAATACGGGGTGCAAGAAGTGATGCTGCCAGATGGGCGGCGCGGCCAGTTGCCGGTGGGGATTGACGCGGTGTACACTGTGCCCGTGCTGCGGGGCGTCCGCGAAATCCTCCAGCAGATGCACGAAGAGAAATGGCCAGTGGTGGTCCAACAGGGGGTGTATCTGGTGCTGGCGAATCCGAGGTTGGCGCGATGAACGAGAAAACGTTGGTCATCATCCCGACATACAACGAAAAGGAAAACGTTGAGAAGGTCATCAGCCTGGTGTTGGCGCAGGCACCGACGCTGGAGGTGTTGATCGTGGACGACGGGTCGCCCGACGGCACCGGCGATCTGGTCGAGGCGCTGACCCGGACGAATCCGCGCGTGCATTTGTTGCGTCGGGCGGGCAAGCAGGGGCTCGGCACCGCCTACATTGCCGGGTTCAAGTGGGGGTTGGTCCGCGACTACGCCTATTTTCAGGAGATGGATTGCGATTTGTCGCACGACCCGCGCGAGTTGCCAAATTTTCAGAAGGCGATTCGCGAGTATGATCTGGTGATTGGGTCGCGGTACAAGGACGGCATTCGCGTAGTGAACTGGCCGTTGCGGCGGTTGATTTTGTCGAAAGGCGCGGCATTGTACGTGCGGCTGGTGACGGGGTTGCCGGTGGCCGATCCGACGGGCGGGTTCAAATGTTTCCGGCGCGAGGTGTTGGAGGCGATTGATTTGGACAGCGTGAAGAGCAACGGGTACGCCTTCCAGGTGGAATTGTCGTACAAAGCGTGGATGCGCGGCTACCGGCTGGTGGAAATTCCGATCACGTTTGCCGACCGCTTTGCCGGCACGTCGAAGATGTCAGGCGGGATCATTCGCGAAGCGTTGGTGGTGGTCTGGATGTTGGCGCGCTCCCAAGGTTTTCGTCGTTGGCCGCGCGTGCAGGCGACGGCCCGGTGAGGCCGGTTTTTCTCCATGAATGAATTGAGGGGTAGCGCAAAGCTGTCGGCAACGGCGCTGGGGCGGCGGCCATTTTTTCAACGGCGCGATTACGCGGCGGGGCTGACGGCGGGGCTGGTCGCCTTGGCGGTGTACGTGTGGACGTTGCAACCGAGCGTTGGCTTGGAAGACTCCGGGGAACTTTTGACGGCCGCCCGGCATTTGGGGGTACCGCATCCGCCGGGGTATCCTATTTGGACGATTCTGGCGTGGCTCTGGCAATGGCTCATCCCCTTCGGCAACATCGCCTGGCGGGTGAATTTGATGTCGGCGGTGTTCGGCGCGGTGGCGGTGGGGCTGACGGCGTTGTTGATTTCCCGGAGCGGCTACGTGTTGGCTCATCGGATGGGGTTTTTTCACGAGCTGATGAACCAGCGCGCAGTGGACCGGCTCGTTTTGAGCGGCGCGGTGGCGGCGGCGTTGTTGCTGGCGTTTTCGCCCGTGATGTGGTCGCAAGCGGTCATTAGCGAGGTCTATGCGTTGAACGCATTCTTTTTGTTGGTGACGCTGCTGCTGCTCTACCAGTGGAGTTACACGCCGCAGCGGCGGGGGCGGTTGTATCTCGCGGCGTTCGTGTGGGGCGTGAGTCTGACGAATCATCAGACGCTCGTGTTGCTGACGGTGGCGTTTCCAGCCTACGTTTGGTTCGTGGACCGCGGGTTGGGACGCGACACGCTGGTGCCGATTTTGGCGATGATCTTGCTTGGCGTGTTCAAGCTGGTGCTGACGCCGGGCGGGCTGTTTCATCAAGGGCCGTTTTCGAGGGGGACGATTCTCGCCATGGGCGCGGGGGCAGGTCTGTGGTTTTATTTTTTGATGACGCGGCAACCGGGGTTGATGAAATATTGGCGGGAAGCGGTGGCCTTGTATGGCGCGGTGGCCGCCGGGCTGGCGCTGTATTTGTATCTGCCGGTCGCATCGGCCACCAACCCGCCGATGAACTGGGGCTACACGCGCACCATGGCAGGGTTCTTTCACCATTTCACGCGGGGCCAATACGAGAAGGTCCACCTCGAGCGGACGCTGGTACAGTTCTGGGGACAGCTCAACATGTTTTTCGATGATCTCCAGCAACAATTCAGCATTGTCTTTGCACTGCTGGCGCTGGGGGCGTTGTTTTTCTATCGTGATCTGCCGCGCCGCGAGCGGGACTGGTTGAAGTTTTTGCTGATTGCGTTTCTGTGCCTGGGCGTGGGGTTTCTGTATCTGTCGAATCCGAGTTTTGAAAAACAAAAGCAGTTCACCGACCGGGTGTTTTTCCTGCCAGTGCATTGCGTGTATGCCTTGTGGATCGGCTACGGGCTGATGTTGGGGTGCGGGTGGGTGTTGCAGCGGCAACCGACAATGACACGATGGGCGGGGCTGTGGGCGGGATTGGTATTGGCGTTGCCGGTGGTTTCGATTGCACGCAACTGGGCCGACAACGAGCAACGCGGTCACGATTTCGGCTACCGATTCGGGTACCTGGTGTTCAAACCGGGCGGCGGTTATCCCGAAATGGAGCCGAATGCCGTGCTTTTCGGTGGCACCGATCCCGGACGGTTCGTCCCGACCTACATGATTTTTGTTGAAAGCCAGGTCGTGCGGCGCGCCAAAACGCAGCTCGAGCGGTTCGCCGACAGCGGCACCTTCGACCGGCGCGATGTGTACATCATCACCCAAAACGCCCTCGCCGACGGCACCTACATGAGTTATATCCGGGATCATTATGGTGATCGCCGCCCGGATCCGTCGCGTCCCCAGACGTTGACCCATCGGCCCGCGTGGCAGAATGCGCTGTTGCGGGCGGCGTGGGACGCGTTGGGGCGGCGGTGGGCGTATCCACGCGAGCCAATCTGGATTCCCAGCGAAGCCGACTCCCAGCGCGCGTTTGAAATGTATGTCGAAGAACTTCGCACTCGGCCGGCCGGCCCCGGGGAAGAAGTGCGCATCGCGAACGGCCGCGTCCAAGTCCTAGGCGTGCAGGGCGTGATGCACGTCAACGGCATCCTGACCAAGATGATCTTCGACCGCAACAAGGACCAACACGCCTTTTACATTGAGGAAAGCTACGCGCTGCCGTGGATGTACCCATATCTTGAACCTTATGGCATCATCTTGAAAATCAATCGCGAACCTTTGCC
>CALBCO010000274.1 GCA_937927265.1 uncultured Verrucomicrobiae bacterium
CCCGAGAACGCGCCAGCCCCTAAAGTCGTGGATGGCTGGGAGATTCTCTTCGATGGCACGGACACGGCCCAATGGAAACTCGATCCACAAGCGTGGGTCATCCGCGACGACGCGCTTTGTTTTCTCGGGCGACCTGAGCCGGCGGTGACCACAGCCACGTATGGCGATTGCTCGGTGGAGTTTGAGTTCAAACCGCCGAAAAACGGCATCGGCGGCGTTGAACTGCGCCGCGACAGCCCCGGCCGGGGTGGCACCGGGCTGCTGGTCGCGCTCGGCGACACACCCACATGCGGCGCGTTGCTGGACTGCATCAAACCTAGCGCGCCGGTCAGCGTGAAGGTGAATGAATGGAATCAGTGCAAAATCGTTTGTCGCGGCCCAGTGATCACCGTGGAGATCAACGGCCAACCGGTGTTGCGCGCCGACTTGGATCAGTGGACCACCAAAGAACAAAACCCGGACGGCACCAAGAATCGGTATCGCATTCCGTTACGCGACTGGCCGCGCACGGGCCTCGTTGCTTTCCGCGCGCCGCTGCAATACCGGAACATCCGGATCGAACGGCTTCCATAAAGTGCACCGATTGCTTGGCATCTTTGTCACTGCTGTTTTACTGTCCCTCACCATGGCGCTGGCCGACGCGCCGAAGCAAATTCTGTTTGTCCACGGCCCGTCCAGTCACGGCTACGGCAATCACGCTTACGGTCCGGCCTTTCGAATGTTGGCGCGGATGCTGAACGAGAACGCGCCAGGCGTTCACGCCGTGGTGTTGCCGGACGACACCGACCTCGCCCCGCTCGACACCGCCGACGCGATCATCCTCGGCAGTGATGGTGGGGCGTTGGTGAAGAACCTCGGCGACCGGCTCGCGCCGTTGATGGACAAGGGTGTCGGCTTGGGATGCATCCATTACACACTTGATCCCACCGAGCCGCAGGCGGTGGCGCGATTGATCAAGTGGATCGGCGGCGCATACGAAGAGCATTGGTCGGTGAACCCGTTTTGGGAAGCGCGTTTTACCGAATTCCCCAATCACCCGGTCGCGCGCGGACTCAAACCGTTTCGGCTGCGCGACGAATGGTACTACCACCTGCAGTTCGCGCCGGCCCTGAAAGGCGTGACGCCGATTCTTTCCGCCATCCCGCCCGAATTCACCCGGCAAGGGCCTGACGGGCCGCATTCCGGCAACCCGCACGTCCGCGCCCGCGCGGGAATGCCCGAAGTCGTCGCGTGGGTTTATGAACGCCCGGATGGCGGGCGCGGGTTTGGATTGACCGGGATGCACACGCATTGGAACTGGGCGCAGGACAGTTTCCGCACGTGTGTTTTAAATGCGTTGGCTTGGTTGGCCCGCGTCGAGGTACCGCCGGGCGGCATTCCGTCGCGTCGGCCGACGCTCGAAGAGCTTGAAGCAGACCTCGGCACGCCTCGTCCGGCAAAATTTAAACCCGACTTCATCCGTCAACAGATTGAACGAATGAATCCCTAACGGTGTGTCTTGTGGTGTCGCCACAGTTCGGCAAGTCACCGTTCATTCATGACACAACCTCCAGCGCTTTGCAGAAAGGCTCTCATGCCCACGATGAACTGGTTTTGACTCGTGGAGCAGTCTGCTCACCCCAATCATTACGATCACGCTTGGAGCAGTGATGTTTTGGTGAATTGTTTGGAGGCAGCGGAACCGACTTCGATCCGAGTCCTCGAGCGGGCAGCTCCATCAAGTTACGATTGCTCATAACGATTCGGGTCTGCTCAGGGCAGTTCGTCTTTGAGCTCGATGCGGATCGTGTCGTCGGGATCCAAACGCACGTCGAATACGAGCACGCCAGGGTAGGCATTCCACGGGCCAGTGGAATCGTTGCCGAAAAATAACCCGTACCACCGGCCGTCTTTGCCCTGCAGGGGCGGACAGGAATGACCGCAGTGCGGCATTGCATAAGCGCGGCGCGGCATGTCGTACGGGCCTTCGAGCTTGTCGGATTGCCAATAGACCCAGTCATAGGTGCCATCCACCCGGTAGTTCTCGCCGTAGGTGCCGCCACACCAACCGGTACCGAATACGACATATTTGCCGTGCACTTTCAATAGATTCGTTGCCACATCGCCCTTGGTGAACATCGTACCCATCGTGGTCCTCAAGCGCATGGTCGGCCCGTCCAGTTTGTGGCCCTTCGGGTCAAATTCCATGAGCGTGCCGTTGTAGAACAGATATGTCTTGTCGCCCTCGACAAACACGCTGGATTGCGACCGGGCCCGGTCCACGTATTCATATGGACCTTCGGGTTTGCCGGTGGTGCTGCGCAACCACATGGCACCGCCGGCGGGTTCGCGTCCACCGGACTTTGTGCCGTATAACGAAGTAAAAAGATGAAACGTGCCAGCCAGGTAATAGACTTCGCTGTCCATGTAGTACTGGCCGAGACCTCCTTTGTTGCGCTTCTCGCCGAACCGGATTTCGTAATCTTCCAGTGTAGCTCCCGGTACTTGTTTGACGTAATCGAATTGCACGTCCACGATCTCCCACTGCCGTAAATCTTTCGACCGGTAGAGCATGATTTTCCCACTGAACGCCGGGTCACAGCCCGAACCGGTCAGGTAGTAATACCCATCGGGCGCCAGCGTGAATTGGAGGTCGCGGATGTGATACGGCTGGACGAGCGGGACTTTGTCCCACGGCCCAAACTCGGTGACAATGGCCCGCGGCTTACGCGGGTACGGCACTTTCGTCGCCCGGCCGTATTGCACATCATTGGCAAACTCCAGCGGCACCATCGCCGGTTTGTCGCGGAACACCGCCCGGCTGTCGCGGCCGCTGAACGTCGCCCACCACTTGTCGTCCGGCCCCTTGAACACCGTGGTCTGGCCGCCGTGAGGAATCATCAAAAGCGGCGAGCTGTACGGTCCGGTAATCTTGTCTGCAAATGCCACAAACGTGTCGTAACAACCCACGCCGATCCGGTCGCGCACACTCGCGCCGATCAAAAAGTATTTGCCGTCTGTCTTGAACAGATGCGCGCCCGCCGCGCCGAGATACCGCGGCGCGTGGGTGGCGGACATGGAGTGCGCGCCGACTGGGTTGGTGGGAAACGGTTCGCACCGCAACAACTGCGGGTGCTCCGCCAAACCGGTCCAATCCGGCTTCAATTTTGCCAGCCAACCCTGCCCGACCAGCCAGTAACCGGTACCGTCGTCGTCCACAAACAACGAGGCGTCGGTCCCTTGCCCCGTGAATCGGCCGAGGTCTTCGTACGGACCTTCGGGCTTGCCGGATTGGCTGCGGAGCAAGCCGGTGCCTTGAGCGTTCATGCTATAGGTGATCCAATACGTGTTCTTCTGGAAATGAATCTCCGGCGACACCATCCCGCGCACGAGCGGCCCGGTCGGGTTGTCGGGATTCACCCGGTATTCCTTCTGCCAGGCGGTGCCTTGTTTCTCGATGCTCCACACTTGGCCGAGCGGCGACCAAGTTTTCAGGTCGGTGGATTTCCACAACCAGATGCCGTCGTTGGTTTGGAAATCCGTCTGATTTTGGCGAGAGGCCATTGTGCCGGTCAGATACCACGCGCCGTCGCCGCCTTTGCCAATGCTGGTATCGCGCAGCGGCGTATCAAACAACGGCTGCAATCGGGTCACCGCCGTGTCGCGGAGCGGCTCGCC
>CALBCO010000275.1 GCA_937927265.1 uncultured Verrucomicrobiae bacterium
GCCCTCTACGAAGTCGGCTACAGCCTCAATGACATCAACCCCGACTACGTCGTTGTGGCCGAGACGCAGACCTACAATTACGAACGCATCTGTCGGGCGGTGACATTGGTGTTACACGGGGCGAAACTCATCGGCACCAACCCCGATGTAACCGGCCCGGTTGAAGCCGGCATCGTGCCCGCTACTGGCTCGCTGATCGCCCCCATTGAATTGGCCACAGGCAGCAAGCCCTATTTTGTCGGCAAACCCAACCCGTTGATCATGCGTCACGCGCTCAAGAAGCTCGGCTGCCAACGCGAGGATACCGTGATCATCGGCGACCGAATGGACACCGACATCATTGCCGGGATCGAAGCCGAGATCGAGACGGTGTTGGTATTGAGCGGGGTAACCGCAGAAGCTGATTTGCGCCGGTTCGCTTACCGGCCGGGGCTGGTGCTGGCGAATGTCGGCGAGATGCTCCCCGGCAACTAAATCGCCGCCAATCGCCGTGCTGCTCAGGGATGGCCGGTCCCGCGCACAGTGGCGGCGAGCCGTTTCATGGCCGTTTCTTCACCCACGGTCAGCACGTCGTCGAAGTACTGAATCATTTCCAATTCGGTGGCCAGGTCCACAATCTCGCGTTCGACCGTCGCCAGCAAGGTCTTCAACTGCTCGCGCCGCCGCTCCAATTCCACTTGGCGCAAATTGGCCTCGGTCACAGTCACGTCCTCCGGGCGGGCCGCTTGCAACACAGCGTTTTCAAGAGATTGTCCGACCAGCTCATGCAGCAGATAACGCGCGCGGCGCTGCATCGCCCGCGCCACGGCGAGCAACCGATCTGCTTGGGTGGTTTCCATCGGGGGCATGGCCAAGTCACGGGCCATCTGCAACACCGTTGTTTCGGGCATGAAACCAAGCCGTCGGGCGGCGTAGCGGGAATAGCCCCCTGCCTCCAACAACGCAATCCGCGCCCGTGCCGCGTCGCTGCCGTAATCCTCGAACCCATCCGCCCACGAGGCCGGACCGCGAACGGGTTGGTCGCCGCCCGTCTGTTTCCACACCCATAATTCCACCAACCACGGGGCAAGATTGTCTTTGTCCCGTTCGGCCACCCACGCCAGCCACGCCTTTGCCATCGGCCAATCCTTCTGGCGGGCGGCAGCCACGGCGAACCGAAAGGCCACAGCCTGGTTCGTGCCGCTGAGACGGATCGCGGACTCGAACAATGCTTGCTTGGCAGACCATTCGGCGGTGAGTTCTGCCGCGCCCCAAATCATCACAGCGTCCGTCCCGTGGGCTTGCGCCGTCCGCGCAATAAGGTCGGGCGCCACGCGCGTCAATTCGAGCAAGTCCGCGCTGTGCAACTGGCCCGTTAACCGTCGCGCCCGGTCCATTCGCCGAAACTCTTCGTATCCCGGCAACGAAGCCGTCTCCGCGCCGTGCGAGAACAAAACGACGCCCACCAGCCCGAACACCAAGAACCAACGTTTCACACACATCGCGGCCACTTTACGGTGACCCAACGACCCCTGTCAAAACCAACTCGCGACCCGACCGACCCAAATCATCAGCGCCAAGCCAAAAGTTTCGCGCAAGAGTGAGCTTTTCTTGGGCCTCCACGCCGTGTGTCTTCCGTTTCCACCGCGCCCGGCTCGTGGTCCCACCGTCTGCGCACAGCCACCTGTGATCAGCAGTGCTGTCGAACTGCACTCCAAGGCACGAGCGTGTGGGGTACAGACCGTATGGACTCGGAGTGCGTCGCGCCAGTGGCGATTGGGCCGGCAATGGGAAGCCCCCACAAACGAAAAATGACGGAAACCGCGCCGGGAGTCGAACCTTGCCTCGCACGCGAAATACCGCCATAATGGCAGTCATTCTCACGAGTGCTTCATGAAACATTTATTGACGATTGAACAGTTGAGCGAGGCCGAAATCAATGAGGTGCTGGCCTTGAGCCGGCAGGTGAAGGCCCGTCGCGGCCAGCCGCTTCCGCACCCGCCCTTGGCTGGCCAAACGTGGGGATTGATCTTCACCAAAGCCAGCACGCGGACCCGGGTCAGCTTTGAGGTGGGCATCCGCGAACTGGGCGGGTCATCGCTGTATTTGTCGTCCAAAGACATCCAACTCGGCCGCGGCGAAACGGTCGCTGACACCGCGCGGGTCTTGTCGCGCTACCTCTACGGCGTCATCATCCGCACGTTTGCGCAATCGGACGTGGAGGAGTTCGCGCAAGCCGGAACAATTCCAGTCATCAATGCACTAACCGATGACGAACATCCCTGCCAAATTTTGGCCGATCTGTTTACAATTCAAGAGAAGCTCGGCGATTTGAAGGGCAAACGCATCACGTTCGCCGGTGACGGCGCCTGCAATGTGGCTCGGTCGTGGATTTTCGCTGCGGCCAAGACCGGGATGGAACTCACCATTGCTGCGCCGCCCGGCTACCAACCACGCCCCGCCTTGCTGGCACGCGCCGGGGGCAACATCCGTGTCACCGAAGACCTCGCCACCGCGGCCCGGAATGCGGATGTGTTGTACACCGACGTCTGGGTTTCCATGGGCAAAGAAGACGAAGCCGTGGACCGACTGCGGGTACTCGCGCCGTATCAGTTGCATTCCGGGCTGGTCAGGCCGGAGACGTTGGTGATGCATTGCCTGCCGGCATATCGCGGCAAGGAAATCAGCGCCGAATTGCTCGATGCCCGGCAGCACGACATCTTTGACCAAGCTGAAAACCGCTTACATGTCCAAAAAGCGATTTTGACATTGCTCGCTGCATGACGACCCTCCGGCTCAAACACAGTCTCCGCGCAACGGCGGCCGGGCTGGCAACGAATGGTCTCTTGGCCATCATCAAGCTCGTGGCCGGCATCGTGGGGCATTCGTATGCCCTGATTGCCGACGCCATCGAATCCACAGCGGATGTGTTCAGTTCGGTCATCGTTTGGCGGGGCATGGTCATTGCCGACCGGCCAGCCGACGCAGGCCACCCGTATGGCCACGGCCGGGCGGAGACGTTGGCGGCCGCAGCCGTGTCGGTGATGCTGCTGGGCGCGGCGGCATTGATCTTATATCAATCCGTCCGAGAAATCCTCCATCCACATCAAATGCCTGCGCCGTTTACATTGTTTGTGTTGCTCGGGGTGGTGTTGGTCAAGGAAGGACTGTTTCGGTTTGTGGACGGCATCGGAAGCGAAATCGAAAGTCCAGCTGTGACCACCGATGCGTGGCATCACCGCAGCGATGCGATCACCTCGGCAGCGGCAGCGTTGGGGATTGGATTGTCGCTCGTCGGCGGGCCGCGGTTTGCCACTGCCGACGAATGGGCGGCGATTTTTGCGTCGGCCATCATCGCCTTCAATGGCTGGCGGTTGTTGCGGTTGCCCTTGGCCGAATTAATGGAAGCCGAGCCACAGGGCGACGTAGCAGGTCAGGCGCGTGCCATTGCGTTACAAGTCGCTGGCGTGCAGGGTGTGGAAAAATGCTTCGCTCGTCAACTCGGCTACGGTTATCTCCTCGAAATGCACCTGGAAGTGGATGGTACAATGCCGGTGCGCCAGGCTCACGATTTGGCGCATGAAGTCAAGGAGACCATCCGCACGAAGTTTCCGCGAATCCGGGATGTGACCATGCACATCGAACCGTTCAGTCCTCCATGAAAGGCGACCTCATACAATCCCATCGCCTTTGTCGACAGATTGCCCGGCGCACCGCGAAGAATTTTTACTACTCGTTTCTGACGATGCCGGCGGCAAAACGGCAGGCCCTGTGCGCCATCTACGCCTTCATGCGCCGCAGTGACGATATTGCCGACTGCACGGCCAACCCCGCGGTGGCCCTGGCTGGGCTGCGACAATGGCGGGCATCTGTCGAAGCAGCGTTTCGCAGTGCGGGCATCCTGTCCAACAAAGAGACGGGACCGAACGGGCAGGCTGCTTGTCCTGCGGAGGCGATTTTGCCGGCGCTCGTGGACACGGTCCAACGGTACCGGATCGCGCCGCGGTACTTTCTGGAGTTGCTCGACGGAACGGAGATGGATCAATCGGTCACCCGCTACGAGACCTTCGACGAGCTTTACCGCTACTGTTACCGGGTGGCATCGTGCGTCGGGCTGATTGTCTTGCCCGTGTTCGGCTATGACGAGGACGACGCTCTTGCCCCGGCGGAAGCGTGTGGGATCGCATTTCAACTCACCAACATTCTTCGTGACGTCAAAGAGGACGCGCACATGGGGCGGATTTACCTGCCGCTTGAAGATTTGCGCCAATTTGGCGTCTCAGAAGATGATGTAATGAGCGGAAATCTGACCCCCCGATTTCGGGAATTGTTGAAGTTTGAAGCCGACCGGGCGCGGGAGTATTACCGGAAGGCGCAGCCGTTGCTGGGGATGGTGGCGCAAGACAGCCGGGCGACGTTGGCGGTGATGATCGAAATTTACGGCGGCATCCTCGACAAGATCGTCGCGCGCGATTATGACGTGTTCACGGAGCGGGCGCGGTTATCCACCACAGAAAAACTCAAGATCGTAATCCAGAACTGGTGGAGGTATCGGCAATGAATGAACTGGTGTTGTTGGCATTTTTATTTCTGAAGACCGGTGAGAAATTCGCCACGCAAGAAACGGCGGGGCCAGCGGTTACAGCGTTCACAAGCCACGTGGCAGAGCAGATGGGCGGCATGCAGTTTGCCCCGCGAGTGTTCAACCAGCCGAAAAAAGCGGTGGAGTTTGTGGTGGCGAAGAAACCTGTGGTCGGCATCGTGACGCCCGGATTCTACCTGACGTATGCCGGGGCGCTCCACATGACGCCATTGCTTGAAACCAAACGCGCCGGCGTGCCCGCCGAACAGTTCGTAGTGGTTGCGCGCCCCGACACGGCAGCCGACCCGACCGGACAGATCATTGGCACAACGTTGGCCGACGAAGAACGCTATGTCCTCAGCGTTGTTTTGGGTCGGGAGGCGCGGTTGCAGCCGGTCGCGGACGTGGAGCAAGCGCTCTTTGATCTGGCCGAAGGCAAAGGCGGACTACACGCCATCCTCGTGGAAACTGCGACATGGAAACTGTTTGCGGCCGACCCCGACCTCGCCAAATCATTGAAGCCCATTCACGAATCGCCGGTGTTGCCAGGCAATCTCGTGGTGGCGTTTGCCGACTGGCCGAAATCCAACCGCTTGAAAGATGCGTTGCTGCAGATGTCTCACACGGAGGAAGGGAGGAAAGTGTTGGCCAGCATCCGGGTGGAGGCGTTCGTCGAGGTGAATCAAGACCGGCTACAACAGGCGGAGAAACTCTTCCATGGCCGGTAACGCGTGGCTAGTCGTGGCGGTGCTGCTGGCGAGCGGGTGCGCGACCATTCGCAGCGTGCGGATGCCCACCGAATCGGTCGCCGACACCTATGAAGCCCAATGCGCTGCGGCCGCGACTTGGGCCGCCACTGCGGAACACGCAACGAACGCCATTCAACGCGCCGCGGCCGCCCGGCGCGGGATTGTCTTGGCCCGGCGCGCGCGGGAACTGAATCCGGATGGCGTGGCCGGCCATTATTATTACGCAATCAACGTCGGCTGGCTGG
>CALBCO010000276.1 GCA_937927265.1 uncultured Verrucomicrobiae bacterium
TGCCCCGCCGGCACCACCACCGGCACCCCCAACACATCCGCAAACATCTGCGACCAGAGCGGACTGTTCGTCGCGCCGCCCGACACGCGCGCTTCGGTCATCGGCCGACCGAGGCTGCAGAGCTTTTCGATGTGATTGTTGTGGCTGAACACCACGCCCTCGAACAACGCCGCCAGCAAATCCGCCCGACTCTGCCACCCGGCCAACCCGTAAAACCCGGCCCGCGCGTTCGGTTTCGTGTTCGAGCCGAACAGATACGGATGGAAAAACACTTCCGTCGTCGCTGGTGGCACGGACGCGACCAGTTCGTTGATCTGCTGGTAGTTCGATTCCGGGCAGCAATGTTTCATGAACCAGCTCAAGTTCGCGGTGGAAGAGGCAGAAGCTTCCAACTGTTCCCACACACCCGGCACCGCGTACCGCGACAACCCGAACAGCCGCGCGTCAATCACTGGGCGGTCGAGGAATAACTGGTTGATACTCCATGTGCCGGCCACAATCGAGAGCTGGCCCGCCCGCGTCACGCCGCTGCCCAGCGCCGAAGCGTCAATATCCGCCAACCCATTCACCACCGGCGTGCCTTCCCGCAACCCGGTCGCCGCCGCCGCGGCGCACGTGATCGTCCCAATCACCGCCGTCGAATCCTGCAACGGCGGCATCTTCTCCAGCAACGATTCCAGCCCATACAACGCCAGCAACTCCCGCGTGCAACGCCCCTGCGCCACATCCACCAAGCCCAACTTGCTTTGCTCGGACGCATCGCCCACATACCGGCCCGTGAGCCGGTATTTTACATAATCTTTAATGATGAACACCTTCGCCGCTCGCTCAATTGCAGCCGGCTCGTGTTGACGAAGCCATTTCAAGAGGTACAACGTCAACCCCGTCCAGGTGGAATAACCGTTGATCTGCCGCATCCGGTCGAGCAGGCCGGCAGCTTGATCCGCGGCCATCATACCCGCGGTGCGATTATCGAGCGCGAAAATGCCGTTGCGAACCGGCTGATCCTGCGTATCGAGCAACAACACGCCGTTGCCGGCCCCTGTCGGGCCGATGGCGGCGATCTCACTGGCCGGGACACCCAAGGCGCGAATCGCGCCCGCGGCAGCTTTCCACAAATCTTCCGCCCGATATTCCATCCACCCCGGTTGCGGCGACACACCGTCCAGTGTGGCCTGGCTGACGGCGATTTCCTTGCCGGTCGCGTCGAACGCCGCCGCTTTGATCACCGACGTGCCGCAGTCCAATCCCAGAACGTATTTCATGATTGCCTCCAACCGTGTTGTTGGTCGGGCGCGCCCGGCGGGCCGGCCGCAGGCCTTTCCCGCAAACCCACCGGCGGCGCGCCCGGCGGTCGCGCCCTACCCCGGTTTTTCATCCCAACAATTCCTTTGCCGTGCCCGCCAACTCCAACTCATCGCAAATCTGGGCGCGAGTCGCCTCGTACACGGCCTGCAACGCCGCCTGCGGGTCTTTCTCCATCAACGCCTCGTACGGCTGACGGATGGCGGTGGCGATGTTGATCTTGGCGATCCCCTGCTTCATGCCCGCCAACACATATTCCTTCGCGATGCCCGTGCCACCGTGCAATACTAGTGGAATCCCGGTCGCGGCCCGCAACTTCGCCAGGTGATCCAGGCTCAACCGGGCCGTGACTTTCTTCTGCCCGCGCGTGGCCGCGCTGATCGCTCCGTGGACACTCCCCACCGCGACCGACAACCAATCTACACCCGTCTCCTTCACGAACCGCGTCGCTTCAGCGGGATCCGTGAATCCCTTGCCGGACTTGAACAATTCCTCATACGGCGGCAACGGCCCGGCTTCGTGTCCCATCACCGCGCCAAGTTCCGCCTCGACCGGCACGCCTTTGGCATGTGCCATCTGAACCACTTCGCGGGTGACGGCGATATTCTCCGCCAACGGCAACCGCGAACCATCCACCATCACCGACTGGTAACCGAGTTCGACCGCTTCGCGCAGGATTTTCAGGTAATCCACGCGGAGGTTATCCTCGTCAATCACCGGCACATGATCGAGGTGCAACCGGGTGTATCGCTCATCCTTGACCCGCTCGTACTCGTCTCGAATCGCGCGGGGGCTGCCGGACTTGAACTTTTCCCATTCAAGCCGGGCAACCATGATCAATCCGAAACATTCCGTGTCGCGCAACGCCCGCACCACCGGCGCCATCATCGGCAGGTAGGGAATGTTAAAGCCGGGCACCGCCCGACCTTTGTGGTAAGCCCGACGAACAATTTCCGCAGTAGTCAGCATCTTGAGTCCTCCCAATCGCTTCCTGCTTACTGAAATCCCGCGCCGGAGTAAACAGTTTTTGGCCGGACGACGTCATGAGCAACTGCCTCACCCCAAACATCACAATCACGCCCCGGCCCCAAAAAAATGGCAGCCTGCTTGGAAGCGGCAATCGCGGAGGCCAGGGGCCTCGCGCTCCACGCCGAAGCCGCCCAATCGAAGATTGCGACAAAGGTAACGCCAACGATCCCCTCAAAACGTCGTCCGATCAGCCGCAGTTGAAAGTGGGCAGTACCAGCGATGACCCGCAGAACCAACCACTTGAAGTGGCTGGATGGCCGCACCTGCTGGGTGAACGGTAGGGCGCGACCGCCGGGCGCGCCGAACGCCGTACTTA
>CALBCO010000277.1 GCA_937927265.1 uncultured Verrucomicrobiae bacterium
CCGCTCCAACCCCAACCCGTCAGAAAGTCTTGCGCAAAAAACGCAAGATTTAAGAAATAAGGGACTAAAACACAACCTCAATGCCCAAGCCATCGCTTCCCTCAAAGGCGAAGCGGTCAGCATTCAGACGGACATCACCCAATTGATTGCCGACATGAATACCGCCATCGCCCAAGCCACGAGTTCATCCAGCAGATGCAGTAAGCGACCCCGTGGTTGCGGTTCCACTTGGGCAACGATGAGGTGCCGCGTTTCAGGATTCGTCAGCGAGGAATGGGGCATGCGTGGCCGGGTTAGCGACTCCATGGCCGGAGCGTTTTGGCGTACTCCACCATCCCTTGGAAGTCCACGATGACGACCGTCTCCTGGCCGACCACCCGCGCATCGCGCCCCATGGGCAACCGCGATCCGTCCCCCCGTCCGGCATTCCAACAATGTGCCGTCATCCATCAACACCTTGAGCCGCCCGGCCGCGTGGTACTGAAAATGCCGCGTCACGCCATTCTTCATCTTCACGATGGGGTGAACGCAGGCGGACCATTTCCAGCCAGGCAACAACGTTGCACACCCGGCCACCGCCCCGTTGCGCTGGAAGTCAACTGCCGCCACCGCGTTCTCATTGATTCCACATGCTCCGTGACTCTTGATCGCTTGGATTGTGGCGTTGGTGGAGGGGTGGGTCTGCGTTGAACAAACCTCCCCGGCCCAATGGCTTTGAGTCAAAGCAGTTCAATTTTCGCTCCCCTTGCTCCGACCGTGGCCGCGAACGGTGGATACGTCGGATACCGAGGTATCCACCGGCGCGCGTTCCACTGGGGCCAGTCACTGCTCCGCCGCTTGAACCTTGTGGAGTTCGGGATTGGTGAATGTCACTGGCGTCATGTCTCTGCCTTGTCAGTGTCCGCCGAGGGCTTTCGGATGTGACCACGGCTGAGCTCCGTCTTGCCATTGAGGTACTTCTTGATTAGGCGTCCCAAGAATTGCCCCATCGGGGTAGTGTAAACTTTCGTTGGTGTAGTTTGCCACCCGCTCACAAGCACAGGCACGAAGA
This sequence comes from uncultured Verrucomicrobiae bacterium, assembly GCA_937927265.1. GTDB lineage: Bacteria > Verrucomicrobiota > Verrucomicrobiia > Palsa-1439 > Palsa-1439 > CALBCO01. The sequence goes on from CALBCO010000277.1 coordinate 1,052, forward strand.
ATCAACCAAAGGCAAACGGGTGTTCCATTGACTGCATTTTCATGTGTTTGTCTCCGCAATGCAAACAGTCAACAGTTGTGAGTCGGATGAGGACAATTCAGAATTTGCACGTGATTGAATTCTCCTTTCTCGATCACATCTTCGCGATTACCGCATCTCCAAACTGGCTGCATTTTACCTCTTGCGCGCCGTCCATGAGGCGGGCGAAGTCGTAGGTGACGGTCCGGGCGTTGATGGCGCCGTCCATGCCTTTGACGATGAGGTCGGCGGCTTCGGTCCAGCCCATGTACCGCAACATCATCTCGCCAGAGAGGATGACGCTGCCGGGGTTGACCACATCCTTGCCGGCGTACTTCGGGGCGGTCCCGTGTGTGGCTTCGAAGATGGCGTGGCCGGTGAGGTAATTGATGTTGCCGCCGGGCGCGATGCCGATGCCGCCCACTTGCGCGGCGAGCGCGTCGCTGAGGTAATCGCCGTTCAAATTCAGCGTGGCGATCACATCGAAATCGGTCGGCCGGGTCAGCACTTGCTGGAGGGTGATGTCGGCAATAGCGTCTTTGATGACGATGCCGTTGGGGAGTTTGCACCACGGGCCGCCGTCCATCTCCACGGCGCCGAATTCGCGTTTAGCTAACGCGTAACCCCAATCGCGGAATGCGCCTTCGGTGTACTTCATGATGTTGCCTTTGTGGACGAATGTCACCGACTTGCGGTTGTTGGCGATGGCGTACTGGATGGCGGCGCGGGTGAGGCGTTCACTCCCCTCTGAAGAGACCGGCTTGATGCCGATGCCAGAGGTTTCCGGGAACCGAATCTTTTTCACGCCCATTTCGTTTTGAAGGAATGCGATGAGTTTCTTTACCTCGGGGCTACCGGCTGGCCATTCGATACCGGCGTAGATGTCTTCAGTGTTCTCGCGGAAGATCACCATGTCCACCTTTTCCGGGTGTTTGACGGGTGAGGGGACGCCCTTGAACCAGCGGACGGGCCGCAGGCAGACGTAGAGATCAAGCATCTGGCGCAGGGCGACGTTGAGCGAGCGGATGCCTTTGCCGACCGGCGTTGTCAGTGGGCCTTTGATGCCGACGAGGTATTGCTGGAAGGCCTCGACGGTCTCATCCGGCAGCCAGTTGTTGAACTTCTTGAATGCCTCCTCACCGGCCCAGACTTCGAGCCAGTCAATCTTCCGGTTGCCGTGATACGCCTTTTCCACGGCGGCATCGAACACCCGGACACTGGCCGCCCAAATGTCGGGACCGGTGCCGTCGCCGCGGATAAACGGGATGGTGGGATGATCCGGGACCTGCAACTTGCCATTCTGAATCGCGATTGTGCCCATAGTGCGGCAGATACTACCAACGCGCGGCGACGACGAAAAGGTTTTTGACACACCGGCGGCGACGCATTAGGGTGTTGGTGGTTTTGGAAACGCCCATGATGGCTCTTGCCCATCCAACTGGAGGAACTCCGATGAAACGCTTGTGTCTATTGTTTGCCGTTGCCGCTGGTCTCGCCGCCAACCCGGCCGGCGCCGCCCATCTCGTTGTCTCGGACTTTACTGGCATCGGGCCGGGAGTGAACACGCCGTGGACCTTGACGTCCGAACTCGACCCCCACCTCGATTTCTACGGCTGGGTGCGCGGCGCGGGAGCGATCGGCTCGGCCAATGTGACCAACGCCTTCGGCTTCTACGTCAGCGCCACCGCCACGCAGTCCACGCTGGCCGAAGCGATCTCGCAAAATGAATACATCGCCTGTTCGCTGTCCCCGCAACCCGGTTACACCCTCGATCTCAATGGCGTGCAAATGACCTTCGGTATCCAACGCCTCAGCTACCATGCCCCGCGCCGGTATGCCGTGTTCACCAGCGTTGGTGGCTTTGCCAAAGGCCAACAGCTCTATACTTCAGCGGCCTTCACCAGTGGCAACTACAACGACACTGAACTCAGCTTTTTTTCCCGCCGACTGGCTATGACAACTTGACCGGCCCCGTCGAAATCCGCATTGTTTGTTACGAGGCGCAGTATTCCAGCCACCGCACCAGTCTGACAGCGTTTCGGCTCACGCCGGGCATCGCCACGTACACCTTGACGCTCCACGCCACCGCCGGCGGCACCGTCGAGGCCAACCCGCCCGGCACGGCCTTTACCGAAGGCACGACCATTCAACTCACGGCCACACCAGCGGCCGGTCATCACTTTGCCGGTTGGACCGGCGACCTCACCGGCTTCGGCAACCCGCGGTCACTGCTCATGGACGGCAACAAATCCGTGACCGCGCATTTCGCTGCGAATCCACCGCCGTTGATGGATGTCGGCATCAATCTTGACGGCCTGGCGGATTGGTCCACCGCTTATCCGTTTGTGGATGTGTTTAAAGAAGCGCGCACGTGGCAGACGCGCAACCTCGACGGTTCCGGCGCGTGGAACTCCGGGCTAGCCGCCTACATCCCGACCGACGCCAACGGCTGGCCGACCGTCGTGCCGTTCGATCCCGGCAATGGCAGCCCGACGCAATTTGTCCACACCGTCATCGGCGCGAACGAAGCCGGGACGTACACATTCCTCTACGAAGGCACCGGCACGCTGCGCTTCAACTGGCCCGGCGGCGCGTGGACGAACCTGCCGACCGGCGGTGCGCGCAGCTTCACCTTCAATGTCAACCAAGCCCGCGGCAACCTGTGGCTCGAAATCAAAGCCACCGACCCGGCCGATTACCTCCGCAACTTCAAGATCATCACCCCCGGCCATCTCGCGACGTATCAGGCGCAACCGTTTCATCCGTTGTACCTGGAGCGACTCCAGCCGTTCAGCACCTTGCGGTTCATGGACTGGGGCAAGATGAACGGCTCACCGCTGGTGACTTGGGCGCAGCGCACCACGCCGTCCAGTTACACCCAGACCCGCGCCGAAGGCGCCGCGCTCGAATACATGGTCCAACTCTGCAACACCTTGCAGAAAGCCATGTGGCTGTGCATCCCGGCCAAGGCGGATGACCACTACATCCGCCAAGCCGCCCGGCTCATCCGCGACACCCTCGACCCGTCGTTGCCGGTCTACGTTGAATATTCCAACGAAACTTGGAACAGCATGTTCTCCCAGACCACCTACGTCCAAGACCAAGGGCAGGCCCTCGGCCTCGATCCGGACCGGTGGACCGCCGGCCAGAAATACGTCGCCTACCGCTCCGCCCAAATCTGGCGGATCTTCGAAGAAGAATTCGGCGCCGCGGCCCCGACCCGACTGGTCAAAGTCATGGCCACCCAGTCGGCCAGCATCGGCATCACCAACACCCGCCTCGCCGCCCTCAACGATCCGGCCATCAACCCGACCGGCATCATGGCCGACGCGCTCGCCATTGCCCCCTACTTCGGCATCATCTATAAACCCGCCGATATCCCGCCGAATGCGCTCGCCTACCCGACCGTGGACGAAATCGTCACCACATTGTCCACCGAACGCATCGCTGCCGTCCGCAACAATGTCATCAACCAGAAAGCCGCCGCCGACAAACAAGGCTGGGCGCTCATCACCTACGAAGGCGGCCAGCATTTCGTCGGCAGCAACGGCGCCGAAAACGACACCAACCTCACCGTCATCCTCACCAGCGCCAACCGCGACCCGCGCATGTACGACCGCTATCTCGAATACACCGACATGCTCAAAGCCGAAGGCGTCGCACTGCACGCGCACTTCTCCTACTGCGGTGCCTGGAGCAAATGGGGTTCGTGGGGCGCGCTCGAATACCAAGACCAGCCGGTGGCCAATGCCCCGAAATACGCCGCGTTGGTGGACTGGATCGCCGAGAATTTCGACACCCAACCGCCGGTGATCACTTGCCCCGCCAACCTCAACGTCAACAACGACGCCGGCCAATGCAGCGCTACCGTTCCCCCCGGCGCCGCCACCGCCACCGACAACAGCGGTACCGTCACCGCGACTGGTGCGCGCAGCGACGCGCAACCGTTGAACGCGCCATACCCGGTTGGCGCGACCATCATCACCTGGACCGCCGTGGACGGCACCGGCAACCATGCGAGTTGCTTGCAAACCGTGACCGTCGTTGACGCGCAGGCGCCGACGATCTCCTGTCCCGCCAACATTGTGGTCACGGCGCCGGTCGGTCAAAACACCGCTACCGTGGATCCCGGCTTTGCCACCGCGTTCGACAACTGCTCCAGCACCACCGTCACCGGCGCGCGCAGCGACAGGCAGGCATTGAACGCGCCGTACCCGGTCGGCGTGACCACGATTACCTGGACCGCCCTGGACGGCGCCGGCAACCAAGCGAGTTGCCCGCAAACTGTGACCGTGAACCCGGCCGCCGACACCCAACCGCCGACCGCCCCGACCGATCTGCGTTCAACCGGCCAAACCGCCACGACCATCGCTCTGGCGTGGAATGCCGCAACGGACAATGTGGGGGTGACCGGCTACCGGGTCTTCCGCAACGGTGCGCAAGTCGGCGCCACCACCGGCACCACGTTCACCGATGGCGGGCTGACCAGAAGCACACGGTATTCGTATTACGTCAAAGCCGTGGATGCTGCGGGCAATGTCTCCGCCGCCAGCAACACGATCACTGTTCGCACCAAGAAGTAGCGCTGCCGCCGGCAATGGGGAAAACAATCCGCCTAGTGGTGCGTGGCGAGGTTGTCAACGCCGAGCAAAAAATGGACCTATCAGCCGCAGTTGAAAGCGGGC
>CALBCO010000278.1 GCA_937927265.1 uncultured Verrucomicrobiae bacterium
ACCGGCGGTGGCCGGAAGTCACGCTGAATGATCGAGGTCATTTGGCGGGCGGCGTATCTTGACACTGCCACCACAGGAATAGTCATTGTAGCCGCGAGCCTGCTCGCGGCAGGAGTTGTTCTCCCGCGGAAAAAGAACCGAACCGCGAGCAGGCTCGCGGCTGCAACGGTGGTAGTATCAAGATGCGCCCTTTGGCGGGCGGCTGAATGCCGTGGCGACCGGCGACGTGATCGAGCAAGTCTTTGATATTCCAATCGGTGTGCATTTTGCCGCCGAGATGGGGGCGTGGCGCGGGTGTGGTTGGTTGAGCCGCCAGCCACGGGGCGGCGAACAGAGTGGCCAAGATCATCACACGCTTTGGTCGGAGCATGGTTTGGGGTGAACCGCGCATGGGGCGCGAACCGCATCTCAATCGGGAACGGAAGCCGACGGTTGCGCGATGGCCGAAACCAGATATGTTTCCACGATCCGTGATGAGGAACACCATGAGCAAGACACCTACAAAAAGCGACAAACCCAAGGGGTTCTGGGCCGCCAACCTGCCCACAACCTTTCGCAAGGACGCAAAGATCCAGTGGTATCGCTCGGCGGTGGACCCGCAACTCCTGGCCGAGTGGATGCAGTGCAGCGATTGGCAGGGCTACCGGCAGGCGGTCGGGCATTTCGGGTTGTGGGTCGTCACCGGCCTGCTGGCCTACCTCGCGTTTCGACAAATCAGCGCGCCGAATGCGTACTGGTCGGTGCCGTTGTTGTTGGTGGCGTTGTTCGTCCACGGCACAGTTGGCTCGTTCTTCGGCGGCAACGCCTGCCACGAACTCAGCCACAAAACGCCGTTCAAGAACAAAGCCGTCAACGAGTTCTTCCACAAACTGTTCGCCTTTTTTGCGTGGCACGACCGTGTATGGTTTCGGCCCAGCCATATCCGGCATCATCAAGTCACGGTCCACCATGACTACGATGGCGAAGTGGTGTTGCCCCAACGATTCGACTTTCGTGATTGGCAGTTCTGGCTTGGCCTCTTCGCGTGGAACCCGATTAACACCTGGAACATCTTCAAGATGCACTGGCGCCGCGCCCGCAGCCAGCTCGACAACTCCTGGTATGCATTCGTTCTCCCCGAAGAAAATGCCGCCTTGCGCCGACAACATCGGGACTGGGCGCGCTTTGTTCTCACCGGTCATCTGGCGTTGGCGACGCTGTTCATCGTCACTGGCCACTGGTTCTTGATTTTTATTTTCAACCTCGGCACCCAATACTGTTCGTTGCTCAGCTTCCTCTGTGGCGCACCGCAACACTACGGGCTGTCGCCCAACGTGCCGGACCATCGTTTATCCTGCCGCACGTACACCTGTTCGTGGTTGCCGGCGTTTTTGTATTGGAACATGCAATACCACATCGAACACCACATGTTCCCCGCCGTGCCGTTTTACAACCTGCCGAAACTGCATGCTGCCATCCAACATGACCTGCCACCCGCGCCGCGCGGTTTGTGGGCCACTTGGAAACAAATGCTCGAGATCCATCGCCGCCAACAACAAGACCCCAACTACTCTTATGTTCCACCGCTGCCGCAACACGGCGGCACCCAAGCCGACGACCGGACCCTCGAACGCGAAGCGGCATTGATGACCACCGCCTGACACGGCAGGGCCACGCCCTATTGACGGCCCGCCGCGCCGCTGCGTTTCAGTGCGCCGTACGCCCGGATGCCATGCGCGGCGTCGCCCGGGTGCAAGTTCCACCGCGAGGACGGCACCCATTCGACCCGTTTGGCCCACGCTTTCCAAATCTCAATCATCTCTTTCATTCGCTCCGGCTGCGCCGCCGCCAAGTTCTCGGTCTCGATTCGATGCGGGTCGTGCTTGTACAAGGACCAACCGTCCATAGATTCCGGCAGACTGCCTTTGACGGCCGGATGCCGCCGGTCGGCAAAGATCGCCTTGTACCCGTTGGCGACGACGCCCCGTTGGCCGTCGTGTTCCCAACACCACACCCGGTCGGGGTCGGCGTACTGGGGATCCATGATCGCCTTCAAGTAGCTACGGCCTTCCAGCGGTGTGATCTTCTGGCCGAGCCGTTCGGCGGGATACTTCGCGCCGGCCAATTCGATGTACGTCGCCAGGTGATCTTCGAGCATCAACTGGTGCCGGTGATTGATCGTATTGGCGGGCACGACGCCAGGCCACCACACAATCAATGGCGTCGCCGCGCCGCCTTCCAAGTAGGTCAGCTTGTAACCCGAAAACGGCATCCGCGACAACTCGGCGCGCCCCGGACCGCCAATCAGTTGATCAGGACCGTTGTCGCTGAAGAACACGACGAGCGTGTTCTTTTCGCGGCCCATCTCCCGCAACGTGGCGATGAGCCGGCCGATCTGTTCATCCATCTCGGTGATCGTGGCATAGTACTGCTCGGTGCCGGATTGAAACCGGGTTTTGGTTTGGTTGTCCGCGGCGGCGTAGTCCGGCAACAGGTGGGAGCGGGGCGACACGGGGTAATCGGCGGGGAACAACCCCAGTTTCTTTTGCCGGTCGGCAATGCGCTGGCGCAACACGTCCCAACCTTCATCGAACCGGCCTTTGTAGCGCGCGACCGATTCGGGCGGCGGGCCGATCGGCCAATGCGGCGCGGTGTGCGCCACGTAGAGGAAAAACGGTTTCTCCTGCGGGGTGGATTTCATGAACTCGATGGCTTTGTCGGTCCAAGTCCGCGTGTTGTAGTAATCG